>NZ_JBGUBC010000016.1:0-63511 GCF_041821145.1 Halopenitus sp. H-Gu1
GTCATACAGATCAATCCATACATTAGGAGATGGAGGAACGAGGCTACCTCTGCGAGGATCTCGATCCGTTCGATGAGCACGAGTCCGATCGCGATCCCGCCGACGAACGCAAGCGCGAAGTGAGGCGTGCCATAGCGCTGACTCACGCGTCCAGCCAACTCCGGAACGATCGCGTCCCGGCTAAGTGCATAGAGCGTTCGAGAGCCACTGAGTAGCGACGCGTTCGCACTCGAAAGCGTTGCCAGAAATCCCGCAATCAGGATCGCGACCGCACCCGTTCCGCTGAGATACGCACGAGCGACCTCGACGGTGGCTGTCTCCCCGTGTTCCAACAGGACGGGCGGGGTGAACGTGCTCGCTGCAACGAACACCATGGCGATGTAAAAGACCCCAACGAGGAGCACGGAGCCGATCAATGCGATCGGAAGATTCCGGCTCGGTTCGACGATCTCTCCTGCAACCGTCGCGATCTGCGCGAACCCGAGATAGGACGTAAACACCAGCGCGGCGGTCGTGAGAATCGTCCCGTATCCGTATGGGATCCACGTGGCGGGGACGCGGGAGGTGCCCAATACTCCGAGCACGTCCAGCCCACTACGGAGAAGAAACACGACGAGTATCGCGACCAGGACTCCAACGAGAGCGTTCTGTATCGCTTCCACGTTCTCAGTTCCGATGATCCCGATGATCGTCAGTATGCTCCCTGCTCCGATTCCTATCACTGAAACCGTAGACAGCGATCCGACTGACGCTGGAACTACCGATCGGATTCCGAGTTCTCCGAGGACGACCACTGCATATTCACCGAATCCGACGAGATAGAACGCCGCCGCGAATACGAGTCCGAGCGTGAGTGCGATTCCCACAACACCGCCAACGGTGGGGCCGAGCCCGCGGGAGATGAAGTAGTAGCCACCCCCGCTTTCGGGCATGGCGGTGGCCAGTTCCGCCGTCGGTAGCGCAATCAAAAGCGCCACACCGGCCCCGATCGCAAAGGAGATCATCGCTGCCGGCCCCGCCCGTCCCGCGGCCAGGCCGGGAAACACGAAAATTCCCGCCCCGATCATGGTTCCCGTGCCAATCGCGACCGCCCCGGGGAGGTTGATCATCCGTTCGAGGTCCGACCCCCCTTCGTCGTCGTCCGGGTTGCCAGCCGTGCTCACGTCACTCACCGTTGGTGTGTATTCGGTTTAGCTTTTCCGTGGTCAGACGGTGGGGATGTGGCCTCGATCACGGATCGTGACCGCCATCGGTGCGCACCCGACATACGGCTGCTGGAACCATTGAGAAGAATGGAATCGGGGAGAACGGATGGAACCCAGGACGCCTCCGGTAACCGACACACCGATCATTGGGAAATGGCCCGCCCCACCTCTGCGGATTTCGATTCGATCTCATACTCTCGTAATCGACGGGTCGTTTAAAATGGTATGGCACCAACTTTTCTTCATGAAGCTCCTCGTCGCTGTCGATGGGTCCCAGGAAGCCGACGATGCGCTCGCGTATGCCACTGACATCGCGGACGCAACGGAGGGAACGATAACCGTCGTTCATACGGTGGACCCCGACGTCTACGAACAGGGAGGGAGTCAACCGATTTCGGGACTCTCCGATGCCGACCAGCGACTCCTCCTCGAAAGCGTGGAGGATGCTGAAGATCGGGGACTCAACGTTCTCGATGACGCGACGACCCTCGCCGAGGAACTCGGTCATGACGTCGAAACGGAACTGCTGTACGGGGATCCGGTCACGGTGATCACGGACTACGCCGAAGAGACGGACTTCGACACCATCTTCGTCGGTCACCGCGGCCGCTCGGAGCGCACGGATCGAATGCTCGGAAGCGTTGCAAAGGCGCTCGTCGAACGGGCGACCGTTCCAGTCACCGTCGTTCGCTGACGACGGCCGCAACCGGCGTGTCGTTCACGTCTCTTCCGCTTGTGATTCCTGGAACGCTCGAACGTCGTCGAGTGTCGGAACACCTCGTTGAGCACCCTTCCGACGCGTTGACAATGACCCGGCGATCGTTCCGATCTCGACGGCTTCCTGCACGGACGCGCCGGACGCAAGTCGTGCTGCCACGAATCCGTTCAGGACGTCGCCGGCACCGGTCGTGTCGACCACCTCAACCGACGGCGGCGTCACGGTAAACCGTTGATCCCCTTCGACGATGACGTCGTCGCCCCCACGCTTTCGAATCACGACGCCGTCATACGAATCGAGGTAGGGTTGTAGCGCCTCGTACTCCGTTTCGTTCGGGGTGAGATAATCTACAGCGTCGTATTCGAGGAGTCGTTCGGCTCCCTCGGCGGGCGCAGGATCCAACACGACCGTCGGCGGATCCGATTCCGTAGCGAGATCCGAAAGCAATCCTGCCACCGGCTCGATCGGGATCTCGTTTTGGAGGAGTAGACACTCGGCCGTCGCTATCGTGTCGTACTGCTGTTGAACGTACGTCTGATCCACGGTATCGTTGGCCCCGGGCCGGACGACGATCCAGTTGTCCCCCTCCGAATCAACGAATACGTAGGCCGTTCCCGTCGGTTCCGACGCGGTATCCACGAGGGTCACGTCGATCCCCGCTTCTCGAAGGTGAGCCAGCACGTCGAACTCCTCGTGGTCGGGACCCACCTTCCCCAGCATCGTTGCCGTCGCTCCCGCCTTCGATGCGGCTCCGGCCTGGTTTGCGCCTTTGCCACCGTGTCGAATACTGTCGAACTCGTCGGGGAAGTCCTCCGGAACGTCCGTGACTTCGATCGTCTGGCCGCGATCGGGGAACCAGTCATAGCGGGTTTCGAGATCGGCGATCTCCGAGTCGGATACGCGTTGGATCCTGTCGACGTTGATGCTACCGAGACTGATGACGTGTTCCATATTCAAATCAACCCTCGTTTTATCTGGATCCCTCTAGTGACAGTCGATCGATTTCGGATGTGACGCGTGGAGACGTCGCTCCGATAGCGGCGTCCGTCGTCGCCCCCGCCACTCCCGCCAGCCAACGAGTGCTGATCGTCGGCGGCACTCGGAGTGGTTTCATCGGGACACGGTTCCTGTCATCGGACGATCGTTACGGGAACCGGTGCCCGGCGGGCGACGATCTCGGTGATGCTTCCGTAGACGGGCCGTTTTTCCTTCGCCCGTCCGTGTGCTCCCATCACGATGTGATCGATGTCCTCCTCGTCGGCGAAATCCACGATGAGTCGCTTCGGATCGCCGATTTCGGACACGGTATTGACCTCGCGGTCGTAGTCATTGGCGAGTTCCTCGGCCTCCTCGAAAAGCTGCTGGGAGACCTCCTCTGCTCGCTCGTACCAGTCTTCCGAGCCCATCAAGGGTTCATACGAGGTCTCGAAGTCCGGATAGGCACCGTAGCCGGGTTCGAACAGATCGACCACGTGAAGCACGGTGACTGATGCGTCCGGAAACTCCCTCAATGCGTGTCGAAGTGCCTGGAACGACAGCGGCGAGCCATCGATCGGAACGAGAACGTTCTTGCTCATCCGTCTCCCCATTGGTCATTGGTTCGTTCGAACGATTCGTGAGTGCTCGGGACTCGTCGGTCCGCTGTAACCAAAGCCATCATTACTTTTTGATTTCGGGTATCCGGGGTAGGCGCCTTCGGTAATTCCAATTGACTGAGAATGTTACCTGAACTAGGTAGAACCGGTGATTCGATCAGAACAGTGTCGAGCGATGGATCTCCGAGTAGGAATTGCGATGGGCGACGCAGGAACTTCTTACTGATACATTCCCGTCCGGGGTTGCTCCTGTTGTTGTTGTTGATACTGTTGGAGCTGTTCAGCGATCTGCTGTTTCTGCTGTTGGATCTCCTCGGCCTGTTCGAGAAGTTCCTGTGTGTCGATATCGAACTCGACGAGGGGCTCCAGTGCGTCTTCGATGACGGCACGAGCCGCCCTGGGATCGGGCATATAGGGATTCGAGCGGACGATGAGTGCCGCCGCCGGAACATCATCGTGATAACAGTCGGCCAATAGCGCACCGGTAACGCCACCGATGACCCCCGCCCCCTCTGCTAAGGTGATCCCCGCATCGGTTAGGTCGGCCTCTAACTGATCGGTCGTGGCGACGCCGACGACCTCTCCGACCTCTTCTTCGGACTCCGCAGGTGCTCCGGCGAGAAAAACGGCCTGTTCGAATTCATCCGCCACGTCGTTCAACACGCAGTCACTCAACGATTCGACTGCCGTGGGTGGGATCGGGACGTCGCTTTGAAGCGTCATTACGGCCGGATCCTCACCGGCGTAGACGCGCACGGCGTCACGAACCCGACCCTCATCGAACGCCGCGACCGGTGGAAAATCGTCGGAGACGATGGTTCCGTGCTGGTCTAACTCGAGTTGCTTCGTGATTTGATCGACGGCAATTGAAGCGACCAGTCCCAATCCGGGAAGTCCCTCGATGAGAGTCAGCGAGTCGGTCGTAAGTTCCGTCGTCTTCTCGAAACGCGTCGATGAATTCTGAGTCATCGGTTGATACCTACTCAAACAATTGGGGGGTACTGATTAAATAACGTTCCTCGTTGTCGGTTCCTGGGAACGAGGGTCCGGTTGATTACGACTCTCAACCGATCCAGTCGCCTATGACTCGTCACTACCGGAACGTCGGACTGTCACTACCGGAACGTCGGACAGTCGAATGACTTTTTCAGTGACGCTCCCGAGGAGATATCGGTCCAGACCCGTGCGGCCATGGGTCCCCATCACGACGATATCGATGTCCTGCTCGTCGACGTAATCAAGGATGGCCTGGTGAGGTGCTCCCCGCGCAATAGCTGCTTCAACCGTCCTGACATCAGCCGCCTCCGCTTGGTCGATGACGTCGTCGATCGCGTTCTGTCCAGCCTCTTCGAGGGCCTCGAGCGTTCCAGCAACTGACGCATCAACTCCAACGTTCGTGTCGACCACGTAAATCGTGTGAAGGGCTGCATCGTACGTGGTGGCGAGATCGATCGCGTGTTTGACGGCTCCCTGAGCCGCTTTGCTTCCATCCGTGGGAACCAGAATCCGATTATACATGATAATACATCTCTTCGGAGGGAACAAACGATATCTGTTGATTCTAAAAACGTGGGAATCGGCCCGCTCTCGGGTCGCCAGGAGTTCCGTCTTTTTCGCCGGCGTTCGAGCTAACGTGAACCTATATCAGATATAATTACTACTTAAGAATATATCATGTCGAATCATATCAACATAGGTGTCATATACTGACAAAAACCAACCCACTCAGGACGACGACGCCGAGAACGATCGACACGAGTCGACCCAGCCTGGCGGTACCGAGAAGCCACGCCAGCACGGCCTTGACGAACGTATTTGCGATGGCCGCGATGACGATTCCCGTCGTGGCGACCCGGGTTGAGACCGTCCCGTCCGCTGCGAGTTGGCTAAGAGTGATCGTCATCGCGTCGATATCGGCGAGACCGGTGAAGAACGCGGTCGCGTACACCCCCGATGCGCCGAACCACTCGTTGGCGGATTCAGAGACGAGTAACACGATCGCAAATATGACTCCGAATGCGAGGGCTGGACGCAAGCGAAAGGGATTCTTGAGTTCTTCGGGCTCAAGGGTCCGATCGGACGCCGTTCGCCAGTACAACGCCCCGGCAGCGATCGCGCCCACTGCAGTCATCCCTCCCAGCGGCAGTACGACGCTTGGAAGCAGATCGGGATTGACGACCGCGACCTCGATGAGCGCTCGCGGGAACATCACGATGGACGCGGTGACGACCGCAAAGGCACACACGTGATAGAGCGTCTCGTTCTGTGCGGTCTTCTCCGCCATCGAAACCGTCGTTGCGGTGGACGAGACGAATCCACCGAGGATCCCCGTGATGGCGATACCTCGTTCGGTCCCCAGGATGCGTCCGAGCAGGTACGCAACGAACCCAAGGCCCGTGACGAACACCACCATTAACCAGACGAATCGTGGATTGAGTCCGTAAAGGACGTCGACCGGGCGGTCGGGTAGTGCGGGGAGAACGACGAGGACGATGAGGATGAACTTCGCCGACGCCCGCCGTTCGCTTTTCTCGATCCGGTCGGCGAATTCGTGGATGGGTCCTTTTACTGAGAGGAGAACTGTGACGACGCCGCCAACGATGATGGCGACGACTGCGCTCCGATCGGAGTGTACCGTCATCGCTCCGAGGACAGCCGTGATGAGGGCAGCCACGAATGTCGTCAGGCCGATATCACGCTTATACACGACCTTCCCGAGATACGCGACTGTGAGCGGAACGACGAGTATTCCGAATGCCAGTGGGAGCAGGGACGGGAAGAATGCCTGGATGAGCGCTCCATAGAGCGCGATCAGCGGAAACGTTCGACTCCCGGCGAAGCTTCCGCCCGATTCGCTTTGTTCTCGCTCCAAGCCGATAAGTGCACCAAGTCCCAACGCGAGAAGAAGGCGTACGAGGACCTCGACGAGCGGATCCGTTAGAGGATCAACCATCAGTTAGCGTTCCCAGTGAATGTCTCAGCAGATCACGGTGATCGATAGCGAATCGGGCGGTTTTCCGTCGACTCCGACGTGGTTGTTCACGGTTTTTCGCCACACCCGAGATCGAGTCGTCAGTTGCTATCGATGATCGTTCGAAATTTGCTGTCGGTGATCGTCCGAACGATACCCGTGTCATAACCGTCCGGCTTGCGAGGCCCGTCCGGGTACGATGCCACTGTTGAGACGCACAGTATATCTCTGATGATTCGATCCATAAGTGTACCGGGGACGTTTGAATCCTCCTCGGAGACAGCTTGTATCATCCAGGAACGGACCGTTTCGTCGGCTACCGTTGCTCTGGCTTCGAGATATACTTGCAGGACGCCAGCGAGGCCGAGCTGTTGACGCTCGACGAACGGGGGCGTTGGAGACTGCGAACCGAACAGATCCTCGGCTCACCAGCTATCGAGAGCCTTTGTCAAAATATAAATAATCGGTTATGTTCGATGAATGTACAACAAACATATGATTTTCAGACTCTGAGAGAAGGGCCGTAGCTTACGTGCCGTCCGATCGTACTATCATATAGAACGATGGCTTCCCAGAAACCCACCCAGCAAGAGACGGTATTGCCCGACATCGAGATCGCCCGTACTGCGGATCGGCGACCGATCGAGGACGTCGCAGCCGACCTCGGTCTCTCACCGACGGATCTCGAACAGCGGGGATCCGAAATCGCGAAGTTGCAGTGGGACGCCATCGATCGCGAACTTGACCGAGAGGCGGACGGCAACCTGGTTTTGGTGACCGCGATGACGCCGACACGCCGCGGCGCAGGCAAGACCGTCACGACGGTTGGACTCGGCCAGTCGCTCGGGCAACTCGGCGAATCCAACGCGATCGCAATTCGTGAGCCCTCTCTGGGACCCGTGTTCGGTATCAAGGGTGGAGCGGCGGGCGGCGGCTACAGTCAGGTGCTTCCGATGGAGGACATCAATCTCCACTTTACGGGCGACATCCACGCCGTCACCTCGGCGCATAACCTCATCTCAGCGATGGTCGACGCGCACCGCCACCACGGAAACGACCTCGATATCGATCCGGACCGCGTGGTCTGGGGGCGGGCACTCGACGTCAACGATCGGGCGCTCCGCGACGTCGTCGTGGGACTGGGGGGAACCGCCAATGGACCGCCCCGCGAGGAGACGTTCTCCATCACGGCCGCATCGGAACTGATGGCCGTGCTCTGTCTGGCAACGGACATCGCGGACCTCCGTGAGCGCCTCAGCCGAATGATCGTCGCATACGATGACGATGGGGACGCCGTCGCGGTCTCGGATCTCGACGCCGTGGGTGCCGTCACTGCGCTACTGAAGGATGCCCTCCGACCAAACCTCGTTCAGACCATCGAGGGGACCCCGGCCTTCGTCCACGGCGGGCCGTTCGCAAACATCGCTACCGGGACCAATTCGGTACTTGCGGATCACCTTGGGTTACGGTTGGCGGACTATCTCGTCACGGAGGCCGGGTTCGGTGCGGACCTCGGTGCGGAGAAGTTCGTCGACATCGTCTCGCGCGAGGGAGTCCAGCCCGACGCAGTCGTCGTCGTGGCAACGGTTGACGGGCTCAAGAAACACGGCGCACCCAGTACCGACGACGAGGATTCGCTGGCAGCTCTGAAGGCGGGGTTCTCGAATCTCGACCACCACGTCGACACCCTTCGTTCGATGGGGTTGCCCGTCGTCGTCGCTGTCAATCGATTCCCCGACGACACGGACCGAGAAATGGATGCCGTTCTCGACCATTGCGACAGCCGGGAGATTCCCGCGGCGGTCTCGACGGTATACCGTGACGGCGGGGACGGGGGGATCGAACTGGCTCGCTTGGTCAGGACTGCAGCCGAGGAGAACGACGCCACTCTGGATCCGGTTTACGATCCGTCCGATTCGATCGAAGCGAAGATACGGGCAGTCGCCACACGGGTGTACGGCGCTGACGGCGTGGAATTCACGTCGCAGGCCCGTTCGGATCTCGCGAATGTCGAGTCGCAGGGACTGGACGACCTTCCGGTCTGCATCTCGAAAACGCCGGCGTCGCTCTCGGACGATCCGGAGCGAGCGGGCGTGCCTCGCGACTGGACGTTGACCGTTCGCGAACTCTACCCGTCTGCCGGTGCCGGGTTCGTCGTTGCGCTCACGGGAGACGTACTGACGATGCCCGGCCTGCCGGCGGATCCGAGCGCGACGGACATCGACGTGGACGACGACGGCACCGTTCACGGTTTGTTCTAACCAACGACGCGTCGGATCGCTCACGAGAGGGGTGGACGCGTCGGATCGGTTACGGAACGAATGGACGCATCGGATCGGGTTCCGATCGGTACCCATCGCAAATCGTAACCTTTCCATCCATTCTCTGAGGAGTACGGAAAGTACCATGCCCTACGACCGGCTTCTCCGGCATCTCGCTACCTCCGACTCGCCGACGGTTACGACGTTACCCGACGGGAGTATCGACTATTATTGCACTGTCTCTGATGGTACGAGTGATCCCTTCAAAACTCGGGAGTCCTTCGCTCGCGGGATATTCGGCGACCGAACGTCCTTCCCGTTTCAGGTTGAAACGACCGAGCCCGGTGGACAGGCGGTCAATGCCGCGAAACAACTTCATGCACTCGGAGGGAACGTAACCTGCTACGGTCATCTCGATGCGCCAGTTTTCGACTCGTTACCCTTCGAGACGGTCTCAATGGGCGATCCGTCGCTCGTGTACGTCTTCACGTTCGCCGACAGGGACCTCATGCTCGTCGGCAATTCGGAAGTCATCAACTGGACGCTTGAGGAGTTACGACGCGTCAGTGATCTCTCCGAAGTATTCTTCACCGACGCCATCTGCTGTAGCAACTGGGTTTCCGTGTCCGGTCTGGAGAGCACCTTCCACCAACTGAGCGAGGAGGATCTCCCACGCGTTCCGTTCGTATTCGATCCGGGAGACATCGTTGGAAGCGACCGCGCCGAAATGGACGCGTTGCATAGTGCACTCGCAGCCCTCCAAGAGACGTTTGACGTCGTCTATACCGCGAATCGGGAGGAGATTCGAACGACGGCTGCACCCATCGCCAAGTCGTTCGATGACGACGTCGATCGACTCGCCGCGATTCAGGAAGCGACTGGCATCACGGCGGCCGTAATGCACGCCAGGGACGAGGCTGCCGTTGCGACGAGCGACGAACGAACGAGAGTCGAAAACTATCACGTCGATCACGCCGAGCGTCACACGGGAGGCGGCGATCGGTTCGCTGGTGGATTGACTCACGCACTGGCATGTGGTTGGGAGTGGGAGACTGCACTCGCGTGTGGGAACGCCTGTGCGGTGTACTACGTCGAGTCGGGAGATACTGGCACCGTCGACGACATCAGTTCCTTCGTCGAGGATCGATCTCCCCCCTGATCGCCCCCGTCTCGGGAGCTATCGATCGGAACATGAGCAGGGATTCCCGAATTGGATATGGTATCGTTCATCCCATTCACATTGGATAAAAAAGTGTCGGGACGTTTATTACGGAGGAGAGTGACTTTGTCACCGTCTAATGTCACTCGATACAGCTCCCCCCTGGGAGGACGTCCACAACTACGTCGGCGGCGACTGGCAGGAACCCTCCGAGGAGGGACAAGCGATCGTCAACCCCGCAACCGATGAGGAGGTCTCATACGTCGGATTCAGTTCCGAGGAAGACGTTGATGCGGCCGTCAAGGCGGGCCAAGAGGCGTTCGAACAGTGGAGTTCGACCCCCGTTGAAGACCGAATCCAACCGCTATTCAACTTCAAGCAACTGCTCGAAGAACATCAGGACGAACTCGCAACCATTCTCGTCAAAGAACACGGGAAAACCATGGGCGAGGCGAGAGGGGAACTCCGCCGTGGCATCGAGAACGTCGAAGTTGCGTGCGGCATCCCGACGATGATGCAAGGCGGTCATCTTCCCAACGCGGCGCCCTCGATCGACGAGACTGCGGTTCGAAAACCGTTGGGCGTGTTCACCGCGATCACCCCGTTTAATTTCCCGGGAATGATTCCACTGTGGTTCCTTCCCTACGCCGTTGCGACGGGGAACGCGTTCATACTCAAACCGAGCGAACAGGACCCCGTCGTCGCCCAGCGGATGTTCGAACTGATTGACGAAGCTGGCTTCCCGGACGGCGTCGTTCAACTCATCAACGGGAGCGTCGATACCGTTAACACCCTGCTCGATCACGACGGGATCCAAGGGGCGTCGTTCGTTGGCTCCACCCCCGTTGCCAAGACGATCTACGAGCGGGCGGCAGCGAACGGCAAACGTGTTCAGGCACAAGGTGGCGCCAAAAACCACGTTATCGTCGCCGAATCCGCCGATCTCGACTTCGCCGCGAAGAAGACGGTGTCGTCGGCGTGTGCCTGTGGCGGAGAACGGTGTCTTGCGAACGACGTCGTCGTCGTCGACGAGAGCATCTACGATGAGTTTGTCGACCGCGTCGTCGAGGAGGCGAAATCCCAGACAGTCGGGTACGGTCTCGACGAAGGAACCGATATCGGCGCGCTCATCACGCCGGAACACGAGTCTCGCGTCCGCGAGATGATCGAGAGTGGGATCGACCAAGGCGCCGAGTTACTCCTCGACGGGCGGGACATCGAGGTCGAGGGCTATGAGAACGGGAACTTCCTCGCTCCGACCGTCTTCGGTAACGTGGACACGGATATGACGATCGTTCGCGAGGAAATATTCGGTCCCGTACTCGGCCTGTTGCCCGTCGCCAACATCGACGAGGCGATCGACGTGATGAACCGCAGTGACTTCGGCAATGCGGCCAGCCTCTTTACCAGCAGTGGCGCCGATGCCCGCAAGGTTCGTCATCAAGCCGACGTCGGAAATCTCGGCGTCAACGCCGGGACCGCTGCGCCGATGGCATTCTTCCATTTCGGTGGACGAAAGGACTCGTTCTTCGGGGACCTCCACGCACAGGGCGAGGACATGATCCACTTCTACACTGACAAGCAAATTTACATTGAGCGCTGGCCGGACGCCTGAAACGGACGGAGACCGTCGGGCATCTGCCCACGCTTTTCGATTCCGGAGACGATCGACGGAAACTGGTAGCTGCCACCCGCTACTGACAGACGGAGAGTTCGGTAGCGAGAACGAACACGGGAAACCAACATGAGGTACATCTGACGTTTCCTGTCGATCGTTTTGTACCGGGTTCGTTATTTATATATGGGCTGTCGACTTGTACAATTCGTGAAGCGGGCATCGACGACAGGACTGTTCCTTCTACTCGGACTTCTCTGGGGCGGGTCGTTCGTCGCCATCGAGCTCGGGCTCCCCCACTTCCCGCCAGTACTCTTTGCTTCCTACCGATTCTACATTGCTGGCACCGCTATCCTGGGATATGCGTTCATCACTACCGATCACTGGCACCCCCGTCGGCGAGCCGAGTGGCTCGTCGTCGGAATTTCAGGCGTGTTGATAATCGCCAGCACACACGCGTTTCTGTATCTCGGCGTGCCGTTCATCTCCGGTGCCGTGGCGGCGATCATCATCAGTTTCAGCCCCGTACTGACTGCCGTGTTTGCCAGCCGCTTACTCAACGACCGTCTCACTGGCATCGGTCTTGTCGGATTCGTTTGTGGTCTGATCGGTATCGGGCTCATTAGCAAACCCGATCCCGCGAATCTACTTTCGGCGAACGTAATCGGGGTCGGTCTCGTCTTTGCCTCGGCAACGTTCTGGGCCCTCGGTGGCGTACTGACGCGGCCGTTCCGTACTGACATGCCGGTCCAGAGTCTCCAGGCCTGGGCGATGTTACTCGGAGCACCGCTTTTACACGGGGTCGCGATCGCGCGAGGCGAGTCGGTGACTGCCGTCACGTGGACCCCGATTGCCGCCGGAACGTTGGCATACCTGGGCATCCTGGCAGGAGCAATTGCCTTTCTCATATACTTCGAACTACTCGACAGGCTCGGTGCCGCTGAAATCAATCTCATCGGGTATCTCGAACCAATCGCCGCGACGGGGCTCAGCTACCTGCTTTTGGGTCGACTGATCGATACACTCAGCATTGCGGGATTCATCGCCATCTTCATCGGATTCACACTCATCAAGCACACTGCTATCCGTGAATTTCTCTCCGCAGCGAAGCCTGCTAACACGTGATGAACTCGTCGTCGGTGAGGGGGCGTCTCCCCCGTCCGATATGCATCCGGTTGTACGCAAGGTCCGTTGGACGTCGGGACAATACTTTTCGTCTCACTGGGTCTTTTTCTCATCATGGGTACCCAGGACGGGGTTCTGAAGTGGGGAGAATGCACGGCTTCCCAAGTACGCAACGTCGCCGAACGTGACGGTTCGGTCGCCGTTATCCCGGCTGGCAGCGTTGAACAACACGGCGATCATCTCCCCGTTGGGACCGATACTATCCTCGCTGAAGAAGTAACCCACGCAGCCGCCGAGCGCGTCAGTGAGGACGTCCCCGTGCTGGTGGCTCCCTCCGTCTCCCCCGGCTTCTCACCACACCATCAGCCGTTCGGCGGGACGCTCTCGATTGAGCACGAGACGCTTGTTGGGTTTTTCGAGGATGTCGCGACTTCTGCGCTATCCGAGGAATTCGATGTGGTCTTGTTCGTCAACGGCCACCGCGGGAATGGCTCGATGATCGAGAGTGCTGTCAGCGTCGTCGGCGCTGCCAACCCCGACAGTGCGGTCGCCGGGGTGACCTACTTCGACCTCGCAGCCCCATACGTGGACGAAATACGCCAGACGGACGTCGGCGGAATGAGCCACGCCGGTGAATTTGAGACGTCGCTTATGCTTCACTGCAGACCTGCCCTCGTCGACGAAGATCAGTTCGTGAGCAATTCTCGGGACGAACCCCACGAACACGGCGTCCACGACATGTTTGACGGAGGGCCACTCTCGCGATATCGGACCTTCACGGAGTACACCGACTCAGGTGTCGTCGGCGACCCGACCGCAGCGAGTGCAGAAACCGGTCGGGCCATCTTCCAGCACGTCGTCTCGGAACTCGCCGACATCATACGCGAGCTCCACGAATTCAACTGATGTCTCCCCTGAAAACACGAATTCGGCATAGACTCATGAGTCCGGTAATGGTCCGACGATTTCGGTGTCGTACACCTCGTCCACGTCGATGAGTTTCTCAGCGTCCGCAATTTCTGACGGTGGGTTCGGGAGGCCTCCGGTCGGCGTCTCAACCGGGACACCGGCCTGGAGGAACCCCCGCTCGAGTCCCGGCTCGAACGCGATCCGGATCCTCGCCATCCGATCTTCAGTGTTTCGAAAGCCATGGGGGACCCCCTTCGGGAAATACGCGAGTTCACCGCGCCCGACCTGGACGCGTTCATCGTCGTAGTACACGTCGAAATCGCCGTCTGGTGCGAACAGCGCTTCGTCGTGCTCGTTGTGGACGTGCAGCGGGGTCTCATACCCCGGGGGGCAGAACTGCTCAGCGATGGCGAACGCCCCATCCGTTTCCGCCTCACTTACCCAGACCGTGACGATAGACCCGCGGGACCACCATACCGACGTTCCCTCGTCTCGTTTCCGGACAAGCGCATCAATATCTTGTACCATGATTGATATAGACGAACTCGCTAGCGATCGAATTAAATTTACCGTAGACTCTACTCACACTCCGTATCGCGTGCCAGACCACACTACCTTTGGACCTGTCGAGGTTGATCCACTGGATCGGCTCATACTCTCCGTATCCGGCAGTTATTGAACGAGAACGGACACCTCACGAACTCACTGAAAACGGTATTCGCCGCTAATCGGACAGAATAATCGGTTTCAAATACAGTTAAATAATTTAATAATTTGGGTATGGTGCGGGATCGTGTTGCGGTCGATCAACGGGCGACCCGAGTCACTGATGTCTGGTACTGGTTGCCTGCTGCCATCGATTCCGAAACGAACAGAACTCCGAGACACGGCTGTCCCAGACACGCACGACCACGTTTGCACCGACGTTTCTGATCGAGTTGGCCGGGAAACACGACGTCTCCGACGTCCCCAGAAATCGTGGGCTTCCAGTGTGCGAACGAGATGCGACGTCTCTCGGTACCGCCGTGTTTCTCGTCCATGACGCTGCTGATCTCGCTTGCGGCCTCAGACGGGATGGCTTCGAGTCCTGCGCTCAAATCCACGGCGATCGTAACTCGGATGGAAATACAATTTTTGATATATAACGACGAATATTTTCGCTTTCAGACTGTTTCAGCGATATCGACTCGCCGATCGCGGAAACGTGGTTACAAGCCTTCGCCATCTGGTGGTCTCCCGTGTACATTAACACGCTCGTCGATCTTCGTCTTTTGACCGCAGTGAGTCCAGTTGGGCGAGCGATCATTGCGTATACTGCGGCGGTACGATACCGTATTCATCGAGATCGATCCGATCACCGACGCTGACCATCTCAATCGAACGGGGATACGGGTACGAGGTGGCATACTCGTGCAGTGCGGTTGGATCGGCAGTCCATCCTTTCCAGAAGTCATAGTGTGTGGGAAGCAGTCGATCGGTCGACAGTGCGTTCGCGGACTTGATGATTTGATTGCCGTTCAGATAGTTATTCGCGGACCGGGATTCGCCCGTCTCTCCATCCAAGAATCGACCTCGAGTGCCATACGCAAGGGCACTCACGTCCACGTCGAAGTCCGACCCGATCGCATCGAATTCCTCCGTGTACCGGCTATCCCCGCCGTGATAGAAAATGCCAGATGCGTGTTCCACCACGTAGGAAACGGGCTCTTTCGCGTCCGGATCGTTTGCGGCTCGGACGTGGACAGTTAGATCACCGACTTCGAACGTCTCGTTAACAGTAACGATGGTTCGCTGGCTCTCGGGAACCTGGAGATCGCCGCCGTAATCGGGATCCTCATAGGCGGTTTCCGGTGCGTAGATCCGCGTTTCGTCCTCTTTGAAGAGGGGAGCATACGAGGGTGGATGCATGTGATCTGCGTGTTCGTGAGTAACGAGGACTGCATCACACGTCGTATCTGCCGGATCCATCGGGACTGGGATCATCCTGATCGCGTACGGACGGTGTCCGCCGGAACCGAAGTACGGATCGATGTATAGTGTGGTCGTCTCCGTCCGCAGAATAAAGCCATTACAGCCGAGATACCACACCGAGAGACCATCCGGGTCACTACGTTCGACTTCCTCTACAAGCCAGTCATCCCACGTCGGACGTATCATACTGAGTGACTGACCTCGAAGATCAATAAATATACTGGCGCTAGAGAAATGCTCGCAGATAACGGTATTGAGCGTGCTTTGAGCACCGAGAACGTACGTAGCGGCGGACAGAGCCAGGATATGTCCCGAGACATATGTAATCTGCTCGTGAGTGGCTCATCGCTCTGGTGGGGAGTCCCACTCGTCACCGTTGTCCTGTGGTTCGTATCCGATCACCTCACGAGCATGTTCGAGGTCGAACCAGCGTCGGTCGTTGTCGCTCACTCCGTAGAAGACGTCGTACTCGACTTCGTCGTCGGCAAGACAGCATTCGACCTGGTGGGTGAAGTCCCTTCGAGATTGCCACATTGCCTTCATCCGTGCGACCATCTCTTGGTATTCCTCGCTCCCGCGTTCCCACTCACCCTGGTCAACACCGCGTTCGGCGTCGCCGTAGGGGTGGTCGTACTCGGCATGGCGAATACTGGCGATCCGGAGTGAGTAGAACTGGGTCGGACTTGCGTAGTTTTCGGTGTAGTATCGACCCAGATCCTCGCCGAACGATTTTGAGGTTCCGTAGTAGGAATCGGGTCGGCGAGGTGCTGTGTGGTCGATCATGAGGTCGGAGTCGGGATAATAGATGTCCGGCGCGTTGTCGACCTCGTACATGCCGACAACGTGATTCGTCGAGCCGAAAATGAACTGCTCTACTTCGGCTTCCCTTACGGCCTCCAGCGTATTGTACATCCCGATTACGTTGTTCTCGAGGGCCTCCCCCCAGGTGGCATCAGTTCTCGGATATCCTGCGAGGTGAATGACGGCGTCCTGGCCCTCGAAGGCCGACTGTATCGCTTCCCGATCGCTCACGTCAGCAACGATCGTATCGTATCCACCGTAGGGATGGTCTTCCGGTCGATCCGAGCGGTTCAGGTACGTGAACTCGTATTCGTCTTTCTCGTGCAGGTGATCGATGATTGCCGTACCTACGCGTCCGTAGGCGCCAGTAACTAGAACATCCATCGACATGGAGTGTGATTGACTCACATGCTGTATAAATATGATGGTCTCTGAGATGAATGAGGTCAATTATCCCTCATGAAAAATAAACTACCAAAACTAGTCCATTGGAGCGTGTCATAGAAAGCCTCCCAAGGGAGGCCGCAGGGTTTGGAAACTGTGTCCAGCAGTACCAACGCCCTGCAAGACGTAGCTTCGGTAGACGACTTCTTGAATGTCGCGGCTACCGAGACAGTACCGCTGTTCGAACATCTTGAGTTCGAGTTTCTGCTTGAGTACGACGTGTTCGCCCCCGAGCAGCGGGGGCGAACACGAGTCCATCAGCCACCGGATCTCTTTCGCGGCTTTCTGCACTGCTACTACGAGGATGTCTACGGCACACGTCCGGTCACACGGGAACTCCAGCACAGCCTCGTCTGGTACTACTGCGGACTCGACAAACCGCCATCCAGAGACACAGTTGACCGCTTCCTCACCGACCTCGAACACGTCATCAACGATGTCTTCGACAGGCTCGTCGAGCAGGCCGCCGCCCGCGGCCTGCTCGACTCGACATATTCTATCGATTCGACACACATCGAAGCGATTCGGTACAACGACGCGGCGTCGTGGAACTACGATCCAACAGCTGAGGAGTACTACTACGGATTCGGCTGTACGATCGTCTCAACCGGAGCAAAAATCCCGATAGCGGCGGAGTTCACACAAGCTAAGCAAGCATCCCAAGAGACGGCGATGCGCGTCACGCGTGACGCGCTCGCCGTCGCTATCCCGATCTGGATGTTGGAGACAGCGCCTACGACATCCTCGACTGGCACGACCACCTGCTGGCCGCAGGGGTCGTGCCAGTCGCCCCGTACAACCCGCGAAACACTGACGATCCGAAAGACATCGAGTACAGGGTCGAAGACCGCATCGAGGAACAGAGCGAGGACGTTCAGCTGAAGCAATCCATCTTGGACGAGACGTACAACCGACGCACAGGAGTCGAACGAACCAACGATGCAGTCAAGGACTGCGGCCTCGGGCACGTCCGCGCCCGAGGCCGCGTCCACGCACGAACAGAAATGTTCGTAGCGCTGTGTCTCCGAATCGTCGTTGCAATCACCAATTTTGAGCGGGACGATGATCCTGGTCGTGAGAAACTCAAGCTATGAGACCGATTCTATGACACGCTCCATTGACTAATCGTTCCACCTCCGCTACAAGGGAGACTGTCGAAGGTCGTTCCAAACCGTCGCCTCCTTCTGGAATCAGCTCACCTGAATCTGCCCCTCACTGTTAGCGAGTGGTGCTTGCGAGCGTCGAATATGTCAGTAACGACCAACCGCCGAACGTCGAGCAATTCGAAGCGCGAGAAGATGATCTCCGTGAGCGGTTCCAAGACGTGATGAGTTCGGTAGCGACGGGGAAAAGCGGGATCGAGGGACGTGGCTGTTTGCGCGCCGTCGAACGGGGGGCATCCTGTCGGTTATTTGAAACTACATTCGCTGATGTCGAATGCGAGGTGGAGGGGTATACCTCCGGATCACGATCGACGATCAGCGACGGAGCGCTTTGAGCGGAGGCTACGCCCGAAATTCGGCGGCCAAAGGGTCGCCATTCGGTGTGTTCGTGATCCAATCCTGACCTGGTACGGAACGAACTCGACGTCGGATCATACACCGTGTTTGACCCGTTTAAATAACCCGTGTCCCGTCGTAGTGGCCCAGTGTTTCCCCTTGAGAACGTCTCCCTGCTGTGGGATCAAGTTGGATGTGGCACTTCGATATGGATTCGCTAATTACGAATACAACTATTGAGATCATATCTCATGGATAACAGCTGTACAGTTGTTATTCTCACTCCGAGATCGAGCACGTTCGATCGTCTTCACGTGGATCGGCCCCGTGATTTGTCCCACATGGTGGGTCGTTCGGACAGATCTGCTCTCCGATCAAACATTGAACGCGGGGAGGCTGCTTTTTGATGGTTGTCGTGTATTATTTTCTCAACGAATTCTATTCGACAACGTCGAAGTCCACCCATCGATTTATACTGAATTTTAGCTGGGTTCGTGACCCTCGCTAAACGAATGAAGGCCACCGAGCGTTGTTTAGCTGTTCCAGGGGGGTTGTGCCGGCGGTGGTCGTCATCTTCGGTCTACCGTGTTCTTCGTTACCGAGAGACGGACTCAGACTACCTCACGCATGGGTTTCCCATTGGACAGGCATACTGGACCAGAGGAGGCTCTGACAGTGATTTTACTCGCTATCTTGCTCGATTTCAGGGTCGGTTTGATTTCGCTCATTCCGAAAAAGAGATCGGTAACAAGGGCGCTGTATTGTCGTGTATAAAATGTAATGTACGATGATTCAGATCCAAAAGGTTATGTTTAGACATTAGGTACCAGTGGACATGGAAGATGTTGAACCAGATCGCGCCGTGAAAACAACTAATACTGTATTCGATATCGTCGAAATATTGGATGAGCGAGGAGGTGCTGGGGTTACTGAACTCGCGGACGAGTTGAATATGGCGCCCAGCACCGTTCACAAACATCTGATGACATTAGTGAGTAATGGATACATCGTGAAGGAGGGATATGAATACAAGATCGCATTGAAATTTTTGAGCATCGGTATGAATGCGAAACGAACGAAACGTATCGTGGAGATCGTTCGCCCGTTTCTCAAACAGGTCGCTCAGGAATCCGGCGAATTGGCGTGGTTTGTAGAGGAGGAGCATGGGTACGCGGTTTTTCTGGACAAAGCGATGGGTGAATATGCAGTCCAACCTTACAGTCAGCTTGGAGGTCGTGAGCATCTACACCACTCCGCGTCCGGAAAAGCTATTCTGGCATTCTTACCGGAAGACAAGATCGAGAAAGTAATCGAACTTCGTGGTCTGAAAAAATTGACGGAGAACACCGTAACCGACGCTGAGCAACTTCGATCGGAACTCGCTCGAATACGGGACCGTGGATATGCGTTCAATCGCGGCGAAACGGTCGAAAACCATCGGGCCGTTGCGAGTCCAATATTGCATAACAGAGACGTTATGGGATCAATCGTGATATCCGGGCCTGAAAAACGTATGACGGGTGACTATTTCGAGAACGACCTTCCAAACCTGATCTCGGGGACGACCAACGCAATCGAATTGGAATTGAAAAAGCAGATGGACTGATCCGTTTGGCGAGTCGTCTTTGCCGTTTTGACGGATCGTCTTTGTACGCATTTTGACGAACGAATGTCGGATATTCTATTAGATCATGAGACAACAGCACTAGTTCCATTTTTGATAAAAGTATATTTGTGAGGGTGGATCATAGCCACAGGTACAGATGGTATGGCAGATATCGGTTGACTCCTCATACTCTGCGGCGATCGAGAATTTCGAGTGGGATCTACCCTCGGAGTACAATGCTGCAGCGGACCTCCTCCGCAAACACGACGACATGTCACGGACGGCGTTGATCGAAACGACCGCTGATGGCTATCAGTCGTTCTCATTTGCCCAACTCGACGAACGCTCTAACCGCGTCGCAAATGCCCTCGCGGAAGTCGGCGTCGAAGCGGGGGATCGCGTTGCAGTCGTCCTCTCCCAGCAGTCCGAAAATCCGATCGTTCATCTCGCCTGCTGGAAGCTTGGAGCGATTTCCATCCCGCTTTCAGTGCTGTTCGGTTCGGATGCACTCGAGTATCGATTCAAGGATGCGAACGCGACGGTAGCCGTCGTCGACGTCGACGTCGCTGAGACCGTGCGAGACGTGGCTGAGCGTTGCCCGGAACTCACTGACGTCTTCGTTGCCTCGCCCCCGGGTGAGACGCTGGACACTGATCGATCGGTTTCAGCCCTCGAAGGGATGGGTGGTCCTGAATTCGAAATATCTGCAACGACACCGGACACGCCGGCGGTTCTGATGTATACGTCCGGATCGACTGGTCCACCGAAAGGCGTTCTTCACCGACACGCGTTGTGGGCAGGTACGTGTCCCTCCTTTCTTGCCGCAAACGAACTCGACGTCTCCGACTCCGTGTTCTATACGCCTGCGGATTGGGCGTGGATCGGCGCCCTTGGAAACGTCGTGTTCCCCCCGTGGCACTACGGACAGACGGTCGTTTGCGATCGGATGGAGGGCTTCGACCCGAATTCCGTATATCGGATCTTGGAGGACTGTGGGGTGACTAACACCTTTATCCCGCCGACTGCGCTTCGAATGATGCGTGACGCTCGGGATCCCGTCGATTTCGATCTCTCCCTCGACGTCATCGTCGCTGGTGGTGAAGCACTCACCCCCGAGATCCGCGACTGGGCAGCCGCCGCCCTCCCCGATGTGACGATAAACGAGATCTACGGCCAGACGGAAGCAAACGTGTTCGTTTCGACGTGTCACCAGTGGTTCGATCGGAAGCCCGGGAGCATGGGAAAGGTGATCCCCGGCCACGAGGCGGCCATTTTCGATCCCGAAACCGGTGAGAAACTGCCCGATGGCAACGAAGGCGAGATCGCCATCGCATATGCGGAGGATCCGATGGTCTATCTCGAATACTGGAACGATCCGAACCGGACGGACGCCGCCCGCACGGATCGGTGGCACCGGACCGGCGATCTCGGCTATCGTGATGAAGACGGATACTTTTGGTTCAAATCCCGGAAGGACGACGTCATTATCACGTCCGGCTATCGAGTCGGTCCGGGTGAGGTCGAAACGGTTCTGCTCAAACACCCCGCCGTGGCACAGGTCGGCGTCATCGGCGTCCCGGATGAATCCCGCGGAGAGCGGATCAAGGCGTTCATTCAGACGACCAACGATCACACGGGCGATGAGGATCTTCGCGACGAATTGCGGCGATGGGTTCGAGATCGGCTGGCTGAATTCGAGTATCCACGTGAGATAGAATTCGTCTCGGAGTTCCCACAAACCACGAGTGGCAAGCTCAAACGTCGAGACCTCCGAGAGTACGAGCACAGTGCCTGAGATCCCGAACGGGGACGCGATCGAAACCCGACGGTATCACGGTCGCTCCCGTAAGTCTGTTCAATAGATGGGTTTCAAGTTGTTCTAACTCACAGTCTCTCACTATGATCCGATCCTATGATGGAATGTCTCCCACGATAGCGGATTCGGCGCATATCGACGAGACGGCGGTCGTTATCGGTGATGTCGTGATACAGCCCCAGGCGAGTATCTGGCCGAACGCGACGCTTCGAGGGGATGACGGCCGGATCGTGGTTGGAACGGGTTCGAACGTCCAGGATAATGCCGTATTACACGAGGATGCGGTACTTGGAACCGATACGACGGTCGGTCACAATGCCATCGTTCACGCCGCAACCGTTGGCGATGGCGTAATCGTGGGGATGAATTCGGTTATTCTGGACGACGCGCACGTCGGCGACGGATCCATTATCGGAGCCGGTGCTGTTGTAACTGAGGGAACGGAAGTGCCCCCCGAGACGCTCATGGTCGGGATTCCAGCCGAACCCAAAACGGAACTGGAGGATCCGGGAACGTGGGAATCGGCTGCCGAGTATCGAGCGCTCGCAACCACACACCAAAACACGTCGGAACGGCTGGATTGATCGATGCCGTTGCTACCATTCGGGTTCGGCACGTAACGGGTGAGCCCTAACGAGCGGTGAGCAACCTCTCGAGATGGATCTTCGACGTCAAGCAGTCGGAATCCTCCGGGTACTTACTCTGAACCAGGGATCTGCGCCGCTGGCATCCGAATCGTGTATTCGCGCCGATGGTGTTCGAGTCGTGTGCTCGTGTCGAGGGTATTCGACGGTCACTCGCCCGGCAGTGAAAAAGTATTAACCAACCCGATTAGAACACAGAATGCACCACATGACACAACCCCCAACTGTAACACTCCCGAGCGGTGATGAACTCCCGGCGGTCGGTGTCGGGACCTGGGATATCGGTGGCGAGACGGTCAAACAGTCCGTTCGAGCGGGTCTGGATGCCGGATACGGACACGTCGACACGGCTGAAGGATATAAAAACGAATCCGAAATAGGTGACGCCCTCTCCGAGTACGATCGGGAAGACGTGTTTCTCACGTCGAAGGTGCTGCCGAAGCATCTCAATTACGAGTCGCTCATCGAATCCTGTGAGGACTCGCTCGAACGGCTCGGTACCGACTATCTCGATCTGTACTTGATCCACTGGCCCAACCCGGCAGTCTCACTGCGGGAGACGCTGTCCGCGATGGAACACGTCGTGGAGCGCGGCTGGGTCCGGAATATCGGCGTGTCGAACTTTTCGAGCTACCAGTTGAGTTGTGCACAGCATATCTCGAACGTTCCAATCGCCGTCAACCAGATCGAGTTCCATCCGTTGTTCCAGCGTCCCGATCTCGTCGACTACTGTCGTGAGACCGACACCGTGATCGAGGCTGCAGCCCCACTCGGTCGGACGGCCGTCTTCGAGAACCCGGTCATCCAGGAACTTGCTGAAACGTACGATAAGTCCGCCCCCCAGATCGCCTTGAAATGGGAGACCGAGCGCGGCATCGTGCCCCTCCCCAAATCGTCCACTCCCGAGCACGTTCGTTCGAACCTCGAACTGTTCGACTGGGAAATGGATGAAGACGATCTCCGTCGGATCGATGATGCGGACGAGGATAGTCCCGTCTACGATACCCCCGGACGCGACTGGAGTCGCTACACCTACGGTATCTCGGAGTAGCGGATCGCTCCGTTACTCGAACGGGGTTTCTCCTTCTCCTTCTCCTTCTCCTTCTCCTTCTCCTTCTCCTTCTCCTTCTCCTTCTCCTTCTCCTTCTCCTTCTCCTTCTCCTTCTCCTTCTCCTTCTCCTTCTCCTTCTCCTTCTCCTTCTCCTTCTTGTTGTTTGATCGTCGAGGTCGCGATTCGATCGTCGAGGTCGCGTCCCGATTTCGCCCGTATGGGGACAGGCGGTTGCATCCCTCCTGCCCCGAAACCACAGCCCTGGCTTGTCTCCGAATCGAGTGCGGGATGATTGCCCGGGACATTTTAGTTGTATCCCAGCGGATCGGCCAGTGGGATGTTCGAGGTACCTTCGGAGATCATCGATCGCGTCGCACAACACACCGTCAAGCGGGACATGGAGAGTGAAGAATGGGAAAAGGGGATCGCGATCCTCGGACTGTTAGCCACCGAGGATCCACGATTCATCGAATCTGCCAGGGAGCTCGCCGATCGATCCATCGAGACGCAAACGACTGCAGGCCAGTATTCGTATGGGTCGTTGGACAGTAAACCACATCAGCAGTGGACGGATCTCGAGGAGTTCAAGGGACTCGTCGATCCAAGCGTTATCGGTGTCTCCGTCCTTGATTTGTATCGCCGAACGAACGATCCCGAGTATTTGGATTCTGCGACCCGTCAATACGAATTCCTTCGAAAGGCGCCTCGAACCGACGACGGGGGAATTCCACAGCATAAAGGCGAGATCGAACTGTGGGTCGATACGATCTATGAGATCTGCCCGTTTCTCGCTTCCTATGGCGACGTGACCGACACTCAGGAGGCATTCGATGAGACGACGCGCCAGATACTGGTGCAGGCGAAACGGCTTCAGGACCCACACACGGATCTGTTCCGGCACGAGTGGCGTGAACAGCCGGATACGTTCCCGGAAAGTGCCTTTTGGTCGCGTGGAAACGGCTGGGCGGCGGCTGGGATCCTCGACACGCTCGAGTACCTCCCGGACGACCATCCGGACCGGGAGCAACTGGGGGATATCTTCCAGCGTCTGGCTGCGGCCGTGCTTCCCAGACAGGACGCAAGCGGGTACTGGCATAACGTCCTCGACGACGATCAGACGCCCTTGGAGACCTCCGGCAGCCTCATGTTTGCCTACGCCTTCCGGAAGGGATACGAGATGGGACTGCTCGACGACGAGAAATACCTCGAGGCGGCAAATCGAGCGATGGAGGTCTGTGTCGGCGCCGTCACGGACGATGGCGCCGTCCGTCGGGTTGCCGGTCCGCCGGGCGGTCCCGGCGCACCGCTAACCGTTACGTCCTACGGACAGGGATGGTTTCTGAAAGCGGCCTGTGAAATGCGGTAGTCGACACGGATTCACGTTTCCGTCGACGTTTCCGCCAAACGGTGTCATCCGGAGGTGGTTTTATTTGTACTGCCGCGCATCGGCATGGTATGTCACAGGCGCTCGACGGGATCACTATCGCCGACTTTAGCCAGATGATGCAGGGCCCGTGGGGGACGATGGCACTGGGTGATATGGGTGCGGACGTCATCAAGATCGAACCGATCGGCGGGGAATACGAACGCCACCTGGAAGTCGCCGGTGAGATGTACGAGGGGAAAAGCCCCTACTACCTCGCGATGAACAGGAACAAACGCAGCATTGCCGTCGATCTCAAGGACGAGCGGGGGACGGAAGTCGTCCGAGACATCGTGGCGGAATCCGACGTCGTGGTGGAGAACTTTCGACCGGGCGTGATGGAAAAACTCGGGTTCGGCTACGAGGACGTCCGTGAGTACAACCCCGACATCGTCTACGCGTCCGCATCCGGGTATGGATCGTCGGGCCCCTACGAGAACCGCCCGGGACAGGATCTGTTGATCCAGGCGTTGAGTGGCTTGATGAGTGCGACCGGTCGTCGTGACGATCCACCGACTGCCGCCGGCACCTTCATTGCGGACCAACTGTCCGCACTCTTTATGGCTCTTCATGTCGTGATCGCGCTCTATCACCGGGACCAAACCGGACAGGGACAGAAGATCGAGGCGAGTCTGTTGAACTCGTTGATCGCCGGGATGTGTCAGGAAGTCGCTGCGGTTGCAAACATGGATCGGGAGTTCAACCGTCCCAAATCCAGCCTCTCACACGCCCAGTTCGGTGCGCCATACGGCGTCTATGAGACGATCGACGGGCGGATTGCCGTTTCACTCGGCGACTTGGACGATTTCGCTGATGCTCTCGAAATGGATGGGTTCGGAGAGTATGACTCCCCCAAAGACGCCTACGAGTATCGTGATGAGATCCACGAGACGATCGAGACCGTTACTCGAACACGGGAAACGGAGGCGCTGCTCGATCAGCTCCTCGAGGCGGACATCTGGGCGGCCGCCGTCAACGATCTGGAGGACATGATCGAGGACGAACAGATTCAGCACAACGAGATGATACTCGAGATCGAGGATCCGGACGTCGGGTCCTTCAGGACGACCGGATTTCCCGTGGACATGTCCGAGACGCCGGCAAGCGTCGAACGGCCACCACCGCGCGTGGGCGAACATTCACGAGAAGTGCTCACGGAGTTGGGATACGATGACGATCTGATCGAGATGTTGGCTACGGACGACGTCATACAAATACACGACTTCCGTGAGTGACGAAAAGTATATATGTGTTGTTGATGAACAAGGTCTTTGTATGTCAGCAGATGACAAACGGAGTTCGAAATCGATGAACAGTTCCTCCGGGTCTTCCTTCGGTGGACGGCGACGGTTCATGAAGGCGACGTCGGTTGGTCTTGGAACGCTCTTGGCTGGGTGTGCCGGCAACGGTGGAAATGGTAACGGCAACGGTAATGGCAACGGCAACGGTAATGGCAACGGCAACGGTAATGGCAACGGTAATGGTGGCACCACGAACGGCGATGGTGACCAGGACTTCTCGGGTATCTCCATCGATTACTGGGACGTGATCAACGTCCAGTCCCAGCGTGGGAGCGAGCGCATGGAGGCGTTCTTCGAGAACTTCGAGAACGACACGGGTGCCACGGTTAACGTTAACTACTCCAGTTATTCGGCGATGAGCGGTCAGGAGTGGGTCCAGGCCTGGCAAAACGAGGAGTACCCCGTCGCATGGAACGGCGAGGACTTCTACTTCGGCCGTATCATCCCGACCGGCCACATCAGGCCCTTCGACGACTACAAGGACAGTCTCGACGATCAGGCCATCGACGGCATGGACTGGGCGATGGACCTCAAGCAGGACGCCTACCGGTTTTGGGATATCGAAGGCGAATCGGGGATCCTGGATTTCCCCCACGGCGCTGGTATCCGGAACGGACTCGCCGTTCGGACGGATATTCTCGAGGAAGCCGGATACAGCACCGATGACATTCCGAGGACGGGCGATGCACAGGGTAACTGGGACGGGCTTATGGAGATGGCACAGGACGTCCAGGCGAACTCCTCCGCGAACTGGGGATTCTATGGACACGGCGGGACGTTCGATTACAACGACAATCTCTGCCCGATGATGGCCGCCGAGGATGCGGAGGCAAGCCGGTACATCGCCGAGGACGGTACCGAGGCGTACCCGGGAGAGAGTAGCGACCAGATTTGGTCCCGGTGGCTCGCCGAGCTGCGGGATACACAGGAGTCACCCGTCGGTGAGTGGGGGGTCGGCGGTCCGGAGACCCCCACCATCTCGGACGAGGAGATCTCACAGCAGATGATCGCGGGCGATGTTGCCATGGCTCAATTCGAGCCACTGAACTACCCGACGTGGCTCCGCCGCGCCCGTGACCAGGTGGAGGAGGGGACCTTCCAATACCTTCCGTTCCCGCGTGGGAACGATGGTGACACGTCCGCAGTACACGTTGGCTTCCACGACAGCGGGATAAACAAGGCGCCCTCGGATGCGGACCAGGAACGCTGGGATCGCAAAATGGAGGTCGGTCTCGAGGTCCACAACCGGATCATGAGTGAGGACTTCCAGTCCGACTACACGAACATCATCGGCTGGATGGGAATCAACCAGAACCAGTGGGAGAACACCGAACCGATCGGTGGTGAAGCGACCAAAATCAAGGAGACCCTTACGTCCGAACTGGTCGATGCGGAGACGACCTGGCCCCACCACCGGTTCAGCAACTCCATCATGTTCACGGAGATCGCACCGGCCGTCCAGGAAGTCCTTGGAGGAGATCGGTCACCGGAGGACGCGATGAGTTCAGTTCAGGAACGTGGAACCCAACTGTGTCAGGACGCCATCGACGAGCTGGGTGACGTCGGCACGTGGTCCGTCGAGTAAGTCCACGTTGACACTGCCAATCACAACCACGTTACTAAACACTCTCTCACGCTCATTATATGGCAAAAAACACTCAACCGATACGGGATCGATTCGCCGGGATGCCACGGATAGGTGGAGTCGTCCGTGCCCTAGAGGATAACTGGCTTTGGTACCTGCTTTTCATACCGACTCTGCTGTATATGGTCCTTCTCCTGTGGATCCCGCTTGTTCAGGGTGCATGGATGAGCCTGCACTCCTGGCCGACAGGAGGAGATCCACAGTGGCTTGGCCTTGGGAACTACCTGTACCTGTTCTCGTGGGAACCGTTCTATACGTCGCTATACGCGACGCTCTGGTTCGGGGCGTCGACCTTCCTCCAGATCGGTCTGGCGGTAGCGGCCGCCTGTCTCGTCGCGAACCTCTCGAAATTCAAGTCCATCGTTAGTACCGGATTCATCATTCCGTACACGATGCCTCCCGTCGTGACCGGCACCATTTGGCTATTCCTCCTCAATCCCAGTTACGGCACGATCTGGAATTTCACCACTGAATTGGGGATTCTCGCCGAGCCCATTTACTGGGCACAGGACGGAACGTCCGCTCTGGCAGTCGTGACTGGCGTCCTGGTGTGGACGTTCTGGCCGTTCATGTTCCTGATCATCGTGGCCACCCGGGAGTCGATCCCCAACAGCTACTATGAAACGGCACGCGTCTACGGCGCCAACCGGGTACAGATGTTCCTCTCGATCACTCTTCCCCAACTCAAATCCGCGATCCTCGTCGCGGTGAGCATCCGGCTTATCTGGAATCTCTCGAAGATTTCACAGGCTTTCCAGCTCACGCAGGGAGGACCCGGTTACGATACGTCCGTTCTTGGCGTCCTGTTGTATCGGTTCGCGTACAACCAGGGCCAGTTCGGACGCGGCTTCGCCGTCGGGATGGTCCTGCTCGTGTTAACGATCGCGTTCGTGGCGCTGTTCATCCGTGAGTTTGAACAGGCCCGCAAGGAGGGGACATCAGCATGAGCAGCGCAACTGATAGCGGGTTCCTGTACTTCCGAGACACCGAAGAGGCAATGTTCGCGTTGCTGAAGTACGCGGCTATCGCCTTCTTCACCGTCATCGTGGTACTCCCGATGGTGTTGGCTCTGACTGTCACGTTCATGTCGCCAGCGGAGTTCTTCAGTGGAGACCCACACCTCATCCCCAACGAAGTGACGCTTCAGACGTGGGTTGAGGCGTTCGGCGTCCTCGACGAGGCGCTGATCAACTCCGCGCTTATTGCGGGGGGGACGACCGCGCTATCGCTGCTCATCTGTATCCCGGCAGCGTACATCTTCGGTCGACAGGACTTCCCCGGCAAAGAGTGGGGATTCCGTGCGATAATGGTCGCACTGCTGTTCCCGTACATCCTGTTGATCATCCCGTTGACCGACACGTGGTATTCGCTCGGGCTCCATAACACGATTTTCGGCGTCGTTCTGGCGTATCAGGTGTTCGTCACGCCGTTTGCGATATGGATCCTTCGTGACTTCTTCGAAGGACTTCCGGCGAACCTCGAGGAAGCAGCACAAGTCTACGGGTGTAGTGAACTACAGTCCCTCTATAAGGTCATCCTGCCGCTGTCTCTGCCGGCAGTGATGGCGACGGGATTCCTGGCCTTCCTCGTCGGTTGGAACGACTTCCTGTTCTCGAACATGCTGACGACGGGAACCGGTCCGCGACCGTCCGTCGTGGCACTGTTCCTCGAGACGACCGGTGGACAGCAACGATACTGGGGGCTAGTCGTTTCCATGGCCTTCGTCGTCGGTATCCCGCCAACGGTTCTGTATCTCGTCGCCCGGCGGCACCTGTCCGAGTCGTTCGCAGTCTGATCGAAACTCCCCCTTTTTCGCGGGAGTTTTCGCGGTCGTGGTGACACACGCTCGTGCAGACGAACCCTCCGAGTTGAACGTCCACCTTCAAGAACAGATTGGCATTTGACGGAATCGCCACGCCGGTCAGTCCCGCCGACTGAGTGTGCAGGTCGGGCCATCGCGGGATTCCGTTTCGATCCGGTAGAAACCTTTATTTTGGAGCGGAAAGACCCTTGTTGTAATGTTGGCAAGATTGGCGACTAGCCCAGTGGTGAAACTCCTCCAGGTCGGGTATTATCTGATCTCGATCGGGATCGTGCTTGCATGGTTCGGATTCACGGCCTTCCTCCTGCTTCAGGGAGCGTATGAGGTCGGCGGGGTATTCGTCATCATGACGATTCTCATCGGCCTCTTGGCATATTTCAACGAACGGCCTGATTGATCCGACGACAAGACCTGATGGCTCCTCTCGCGTCCCGAACTCCACGACGGGAGCCGCGCCGGAGTTCCGTTTTGGGGTCCGCGATAGAATACGAGTCAGGGACGCCGTCGTCCCACTGCACTACCTCATGCGATCGCTTGTGATGTACTATCCGTTCGCCAGGGAATGCGGTGATCCAAGCGTTAGAGGGCGTTTCGAAAGTCGGTCATGGCCTCCTGAATCCGTGTGACTCCCGCATCGTCCGTCGTCGAGTGTGGTGCGCGGACGTGCGGTTCACAGACACCCATCTCGGCAAGCGCCTGTTTGATCGTGATGGGGGGTTTCTCGGCTACGAGTTCGGTTTCAAGCGCCGTGAGAGCGTCGTGGAGTTCCCGAGCGTTGGCCGTGTCTCCCTCTTTTGCGGCTGTGAGCAGGTCACCGGATCGTTCCGGGAACACGTTCGCACAGATACCGATCAATCCGACGGCACCGAGACTCACTGCGGGAAGGACGAGCGAGTCCCATCCCGATAGTACGTCGAAGTCGGCGTCTCGTGTCCGCCGACAGAGTTCGCTTATCTGATCGATCTCGCCGCTTGAGTCCTTGATCCCCTCGATGTTTGGATGGTCCGCGACGGCCTCGACGACGCTCGGTGTGATGTTGAATCCCATTCCGCCCGGGAAATTATAGATGAGTATCGGGATGTCGACGGCATCGGCAACCTCACGATAATGATCGACGAGGTCGCTCTCACTTGGCCCGGTGTAGTAGGGACCGATGACGAGTGCCCCGTCCGCACCGACCGCTTGAGCATGGCGGGTGAGTTCGATGGTCTCCCAGGTCGACGGTGATCCGGTTCCAGCAATGACCGGCGTCGATGCCATCTCCACCGCGGTTTCGATCACGCGGCGATGTTCCTCGGGTCGGAGCGTCGATCGTTCGCCGGTCGTGCCACAAGGAACGATGCCGTCAACTCCCCCGGCCTCCACGTGCCGTATAACGTCTTCGAGGCCTTCGTAATCGATCTCTCCGTTCGAGTCCATTGGAGTCGGAATCGGCGGGAAAACTCCGTGTGTTATCGATGTCATCCAGGTTATCTCTGGACTGTAAGTAACCTAATTCTTTCTCTTTTTTTAATTATGGTTGTCGACAGCTCACTTCCCCACCGATCGTAGCCTGGTTGTGACGTCGTTCGAGGAGCGTCATCGAACGGTACGACTACTCGACTCCCACCTCGCCTGAGGGCTGATCGGACGCCGTCATTCAGGTTCCGCCTCCGAACGCGACCGATATCGCTCGTCCGTGAGTGCGTGCGAGCTGTATCGAGACGACGATCGCTGCCCCGATGAGGAAGAACAGCCCGACGAGAAACATCGAGATTGACGATCCGGCAATATCGATCGCTCGCCCGATCAAGACCGGTCCGACCGAGCCGCCGATCGCCGCGCCGGTAAATACCACTCCGAAACTCTTCCCAACTGATTGTTCGGGTGAAAACTCGGCAACGAGCCGATCTCGGGCCGGCATGACGGCACCATAGCCGAACCCGATCGCGGCAAAGAGGATAAGCGACGTCGTAACGGTGACTGGTAACAGTTCGAACGTAAGCACGAATGCAACGCAGGTGGTGAGGATGAGGAAGATGATCGCGATGGTTGCGGAACTGTAGCGGTCGGCTAGATAGCCCCCGATGAGCACCCCGATCGATGCGAGAAGGAAGAACGACGTCAACGCTGCATTCCCCGTCGCCTCGTTCAATCCGAGCGACTCGACGAGGAAGACGATCGTAAATGACTGAATGCCGGATTCCGCGACGACGATGGCAATGAAGAAGACGAACATGGCGACGAGTAACGGATGAAAGAAGGGTTGGAATATTTCTTTAGCCAACGAGCTATCGGTCGTGTCCCGTTCCGACGTCCTCGTCGACTGCAGTGCGTTATCGTAGACGGGCTCGATACTGACTCCAATGATCAGTGCGTAGACGATCCCGACCGTGCTGGCGATCAACAGAGCGGGTCGCCATCCATATCTGAGCCCGAGACCGCCGATCACGATCGGTGCTACACCGGAACCGGCGTATCCGGCAAACGTGTGCACGCCGAAACTCCGACCGGATCGAGCCTCCGTACTCACCGTGTCCAATAGCGCATAATCCGCGGGGTGATACGTCGCCTGTCCGATCCCTGAAAGGAGGGCAAATCCCAACAATACCGGATACGTCGTGGCAGTACTTGCTCCCAGTATTCCGCCTGCGGTCAACAGCAATCCGCCAACGAGCACGTGTTTTGCATACCCCTGATCGACGATCCATCCGAAGGGAATCTGAAAGACGAACATCATCCCGTACAGTGAGGAGACGAGCAGTCCCAACTCGGCGTACGTCACGTCGAATTCGCTGAAAAGAAGCGGGAACAACGGGGGAAACGCCAAAAAATAAAAATGCGAGATGAAGTGCCCGAGGCTCACCGATCCGATGATCGCGTTTGGTGTCTCAGCCGACAGACGCGGTAGTGACCAACTCATATCTATCTCCGTCCTCGCTCGTCTTACTCTTCGCGTTCTTCTACAGCAGCGACGGATTTCGCGATGAGCATCTTGTGGTCTTCTACGAGTACCGTCTCATCGTTTTGATTCGTCAACTCCACGTCCAGCGTTAACAGACCCCACGTGTCGTCTTTGCTCTCCGTTTCCGTGATCGTCACCGATCCGGATACGGTGTCACCGACGTATACCGGCGCGAGGTAGCGGACGTTGTCGTGGCCGTAATTCATCCCGTAGGCTGCGGGCCGGGAGACCGTCTTCGCACAGAACGCATCCGCCAGCCCGAGCGTGTAGACCCCCGGCGCTACGATATCATCGAATACCGGATGATCTGCGGTATACTCGCTGTTTACGTGGTTCGGATGGGTTCCATCAGTTGCCCCGATCCACATTCGGATGTCGGAGTGTGTCACGGTTCGTCCGCGGGTGTGATACGTTTCGCCCACTTCGTACTCCTCGAAGACTCTCGGTTCGGCAGCCATGACTTGGGATATGTTGGAACGATAATCAACGTTCCGAAGGCACGGATAGTGTCCGGTAGGCTCCAACGGGGATGACTGAACCACGAAACTCGAAACCGGACTCGAATCGCCGAATAAAACGGGGCTCCGTCGAACGCTAGGGCCGGCGCTTCACTAACATCGTATGGCGGTCGACGAACACGACCTCGCCGTCCTGATTCGTCGTTTCATACTCATAGACGACACGGCCGTAATCCTCGTCGTATACCTCCTTTTCGACTAACTCTCGACGAGGCGATAGCGTATCCCCCGGATAGACCGGTTTCACGAAGCGTGTCTCATCGTGGCCGTACGAGAAGGCATGACGGTTTTCATCGGCAGCGATGCTCTCGGTGACGTCCGAGATCAGTTGTCCATGCGCGATTCGACCGTCGAATTGCGTTTCCTCCCGTGCGAACTCGCTGCTCATATGGATCGGATGAAAATCACCGCTCACTCCAGCGAAGTTCGCAATATCCGCCCCGGTGATGGTTCGAGCGTTCTCGAAGGCGGCGGATTCGCCGACTTCCAACTCCTCGAAATACCGGGCCGATCGTGACGAGTTATCCGACATTTGTAGCCTCCGTTCAGACGATCCGGTCGCCGTCCTCGTTAAACAGCCATGCATCCTCGAGATCGAACGAGACGCCGACGGACTGATCGGCGGTAACGTCTCCCTGCGTGACCGTCGTTCTCATCGTTCGCGTCCCACTGTCCAAGTGGACGACGTCGTTCGATCCCTGTGGTTCGATGAGGGTGATGTCCGCATCGAACAGCCCCGTCTCATCGAGTTGGAGATATTCGGGACGGATGCCGATAGCCACCTCTCGACCCACATACGCCTCGAGTTTGTCCGCGACGTCGGCTGAGACCGTCTTGGTGAACAGTTCGTTTTCGAGAACGATCTCGTCGTCCTGCTTGGTGACCGTACTCTCGAATATATTCGTCGACGGAGATCCGATAAATTGCGCGACGAACTGGGTATCAGGTTCGTTGTAGATCTCGTGTGGCGATCCGACCTGCTGGATGCGTCCATCGTCCATAACCACGATTTTGTCTCCGATCGTCATCGCTTCGTCCTGGTCGTGGGTGACGAAGATCATCGCACAGCCGATCTGTCGGTGCAACTTTTTCACTTCAGTCTGCATTTGGTCGCGGAGATTCGCATCGAGTGCCGAGAACGGCTCGTCGAGAAGGAATGCGGACGGCTCCATGACCATTGCTCGACCGATGCTCACTCGCTGTTGTTGCCCACCGGAAAGCGCGGCTGGTTTACGATCGAGCATCTCCTCGATCCCCAGCGTCTGCGCTGCCTCCTCGACGCGTCGTTTCTTTTCGTCCGCGTCGAGATCCGTGTTCATGTCCAGCCCGAATCGCATGTTACCCCGCACGGTCATGTGGGGGAACAAAGCGATCGACTGGAACACGAATGCGAGGTCTCGGTCCTTCGGTTTGGTCGTCGTCACGTCCCGATCCCCGATCGTGATGGTTCCCGAATCCGGGGTTTCCAGTCCCGAGATACATCGTAGCGTCGTCGTTTTTCCACACCCAGATGGGCCCAGTAGAACGACGAACTCGTCCGGACTGATGTTGAGATTTATCTCTTCTGCAGCGACGATCGATCCGTTTGCGAACGTTTTACGGACGTCTTCGAGGACTATTTTCTCACCGGTGGCAGTCACGACGCTTTCACCGCTCGGCCCGTTTTCCACGTCACTAGTGGCGGAATCGCTACTTTGTGCCATGAGACTTGATAGCGTGTTCGGTGCCATTCTTGTTAACAGTTGCGGAGATGATCACCTCTCTACCAGTTGCGGAGATGACCACCGCATCGACGAACGACGATCTCGGGAGGGCGGAGTACGATACGAGATATCCTAACGAAACATCTATTTACTGAGTAATCCTCCTTCCTGCTGTGAGTTACCAATTAACTACGGAGCAGCGGGAGCTTCGGACGGAGGTTCAAGAGTTTGGCAACGAGCATATCGAACCGGTCGCCCAACGGTTCGATCGAACGGGCGATTATCCACACGAATTGTTATCGCGTGCGGCCGATGCCGGCTACGTCGGATTGATGATCCCGGAAAAATACGGTGGACCGGGGTACGACATGGTTTCTAGCGCCATCGTCACTGAAGAGACGTGGCGTGCCGACACCAATCTCGGGTGGGCGCTTGGACTCACGGGATTCTCGACCAACGTCTACGTCGTCAGCGAATATGCCGATGAGGAACTCCGATCGGAGTGGCTTTCCGGCGTTGCCAGCGGCGACATCCTCGATGGTATCGCCGTCACCGAACCGGACCACGGCTCCGACGTCGCAAGCATGGAGACTCGGGCGGAACGGGATGGGAACGAGTGGGTCATCAACGGTGAAAAGAAGTTCATCGGAAATTCGACCATTGGCGATCGGCTTCTCGTGTTTGCGAAGACGGATCCGGATGCGGGCCATGAGGGGATCAGCGCGTTCATGGTTCCGACCGATGCGGATGGATACGACGTCACGCCGCTTGAGGATCGCCTCGGTGGCCATTCGGCGCCCCTCGGTCACGTCGTCTTCGACGATCTTCACGTTCCGGAGGATAATCTCGTTGGTGAGGAGAACGAGGGTTTCTACTACTTCATGGAGTCGCTCGGGTACGGACGCATTACCGTTGCAGCACAGGCAGTCGGTGCCGCCGGTGCTGCGATCGATGCGACGAAGGAGTACGTTCACGATCGCGAACAGTTCGGACAGTCGATCGGCAGTTTCCAGGCAGTTCGACATACGCTTGCGGATATGCAGACGACGTTCAATGCGGCTCGGAGTCTCGTGTACCGTGCCGCAAGTGCAGTCGAAAACGACGAGGAGGATGCGGCCCACCTCGCGAGCCAAGCCAAATTGTTCGCCACTGAACGAGCGAGCGACGTCATCGACAACGCCATTCAACTCCACGGCGGCAATGGCTACCTCGAGGAGTACGACGTCGAACGATACTTTCGGGACTCCCGAGCCACACGGATCTACGAAGGTGCAAGCGGGATCCAGCGGAACATCATTGCAGATCACATGCTCGATACCGAGTGAGTGACTCCGACGAGGTGCGCGTTCGCGATGGCGGACTCGTCGGCGTTCTCGTCCATCCATCTCGACTGAAAATGTGTCAATAATCACAGGAAAGTTTTAGTTCGCCTCCTTCCGAATGGCTCGTATGGAGGACGCGCTCGAAGACCTCACAATCGTTAGTTTTGCACAGCTCGCTCAGGGGCCCGTCGCTGCCCAGATGCTCGGCGATCTCGGTGCCGAAGTGATCAAGATCGAACGTCCCGGGGGAGAATGGCAGCGCCACTGGTCGATGGCAAACCAGTTCCCGGGCGGCGAGAGTGCAGTGTTTCTCTCGTTCAACCGGAACAAACGAAGCGTGGAACTCGATCTAAAGGACGAAGAACACAAGGACGTCGCTTACGACCTGATCTCCGATGCGGACGTCGTTATCGAGAACTTCCGCCCGGGCGTCATGGAGCGTCTTGGATTCGGGTATGAGGAGCTGAGCGAGCGAAACCCGGGGCTCGTTTACGCCTCCGCGTCCGGTTGGGGCCGCGAGGGGCCATATGCCGATCGTCCCGGACAGGACATCATCATTCAGGGCGTCTCGGGACTGGCCAGCATCACTGGCCGGCGAGACGACCCGCCGACACCGCTTGGATCGACGGCGGTCGATTTCTTCTCGTCGGCGACCATCGCCTTCTCCATTCTCGCTGCGCTTCATTATCGGGATCGGACTGGTCAGGGACAGCGCGTCGACGGGAGCCTACTCAATGCGGCGTTGGGACTCATGATGCAGGAGATCTCCGTATATGCGAACACGGGAACCGAACCCGAACGCAGCGAGGCCGGTATTGGCCACGTATACAACCAGGCACCGTATGCCGTCTATGAGACCGCCGATGGACACATCACGATTTCGCTGTCGCCACCCGACGAGGTCGGCGAAGCGCTCGAACTCGCCGAACTCGCGGCCGTCGACACCTGGGAGGAGGCGTACCAGCGTCGTGACGAATTAAAACATCTCATCGAGGAGAAAACGCGTCAGCGATCGACTGAACATTGGCTCGACGTCCTTTGGGAGGAGGACATCTGGTGTGGACCGGTCAATGGACTTCCGGACGCGCTCGAACACCCGCAGGTGGATGCCAACGACATGATCCAAACCGTCGATCATCCCGATATCGGGGAACTCGAATTCCCCGACCTCCCGGTCGAGTTCAGTGAAACCCCCGCGAAGATGCGACGGCATCCGCCTCGTTCCGGCGAACATACGGAGGAGGTACTCCGTGAGCGAGGCTACTCGGAGGAACTGATCGAACGGATCACGGCCCGCGAGGAGTAGAGACGGGTTGAAAATCGAGTTATTACAGATATATGCCACTTGTAACCCACGAAATTGACGACGGGATCGCGAACATCACGATCGACCGTCCCGACAAATTGAACGCGTTGAATGCCACCGTTCTCACCGAATTACGGGATGCCTTCCAAGCGGTCGAGACCGAAGCCGACGGCGTTGTTCTCGAGACGGCTGGCGATCGTGCGTTCGTTGCCGGAGCCGACATCGCGATGTTCGAAGAGATGTCGAACCAGACGGAATTCATGGAGTTCGTCCGACTTCAAAATCGTGTCAACGATTACATCGAGGACCATCCCGCGTTGGTCGTCGCAGCCGTGGATGGACTCGCGTACGGCGGTGGCCTCGAACTGGTTCTGGCGACGGACCTCGTCGTGGCCGCGCCGGAGGTGCCGTTCGGGGTCCCCGAAGTCAGTTTGGGATTCGTCCCCGGTGGTGGGGGGACACAGCGCCTCCCGCGTGTGATCGGACCGAACAAAGCAAAAGAGATGATAGTAACCGGGAACCCGATCTCGGCCGAGGAAGCACACGACCTCGGTCTCGTGAATCGGATCGCTGAAACGGACACCGTTCAGCAGGCCGCTCGGGATCTGATCGGGGAGGCCCAGGAGAACGCCCCCCTGGCGATCGAGGAGGCCATTCGTCTCGTCAACGAGGGGATGGATGCGAGTCTGGACGCTGCAAAGCAGTACGAGCAGGCGGTTGCAGCGTATCTCTACACCACCGAGGACACGGCCGAGGGTATCCGAGCATTCACCGAGGACGACGAACCGGACTTTTCGAGACGGTAGGACGTTCGGGATCGATCCGAGGTTGACCATTTGGAACGTCCGGGATCGGTGGTCGTCCCACGGGAAGTCGTTCCCGAAGGGATCCGGTCCGTCAACATCGTTAAGACGGTTCCTGTCTGAGTTCTCCTACGGCAATCGCACATGTCACGGACAGAAACTGCGCTGGCTGCCGCCGAGGCAGGCGCTACTGTCGCCGAGGAACTGTATCGGTCTGCCCTCTCCGTGGACACCAAATCCTCGAAGATGGACTACGTTACCGAGGCGGACACCCGGGCACAAGAGCGGGTGATCGAAACGATCCAACGGGACCATCCGGATGCAACCATCGTCGGAGAGGAAGCGGATGCGCTCAAAACGGTTCCCGACGACGGGATCGTCTGGGTGATCGATCCGATCGATGGCACGACCAACTTCGTCCACGAGATCCCGCTCTGGACGACGTCCGTTGCGGTCGTAGAGGACGGCGATCCGACGACGGCCGTGTCGGTCGCTCCGGCCGTGGGTGACGTCTACCTGGCCGATGACACCGCTGTAACGTGGAACGGCAATCCGATGGAAGTGAGTACCAAGACCGACGTCGAGACGTTTACCGTCGCACCCATCCTTCGGTATGGGTCCGATCGCGATCAGGAGTTCGGTGAACTCATGGCGACCTTGATCAGGCAGTTCGGCGATCTCCGCCGGTTCGGTTCCGCACAGTTCGTGCTTGCGAAGATCGCTGCCGGATCACTTGATGTTGCAGCCGCAACACAGCCCCGAGCAAACCCGTGGGATACGATCGCGGGCGTGTACATGGTCGAACGAGCCGGTGGAACGGTGACGGATGTCCATGGGGATCCATGGGCTCCGAGTTCTGACGGTCTCGTCGCCACCAACGGCACTGCACACGATCGAGTTCTCGATGCCGTTCAGTCACTGCTGAAATGAACGTCGAGCCGTCAATATTGGATCGGCCATCGGTCGTCGTCGCGTTCCCTGAGTGCCGTCTCCGTCTCGGCCGTCAGACGGTAGGTACCATCCGTGGCGATCACCTCACCCGAATCGTGCAACTGTTCGAGGTGTGCGGACGCTTCGCCGGGGCCATGGAGGATATGTATCCCGTCGAGATCTCCGAATAGCTCGTCGCTCACCGTCCACGCGTCACTGGGACCACGTTTGGACAATGCATTCAGCACTCGCCATGCACGTTCCTCGTGATGGGTGATGATCTCCGTTGCCCGCTGTGCAGGCCTCTCTATCACCGATCGATGACCCGGCCATGCTCGATCGTAGTCCGCATCGATCATCCGTTGGAGCGACCGGAGGTACTTGATCAATGGCTGTGAAACGCGGACGTCGGCACCGCCGACGTTGGGCGTGTATACGGGCAACATGGCGTCACCACAGAAGACGTCGTTTCGCCCGGCCACTTCCCGTTCGAACACGCACAGCCCCGCAGCGTGGCCAGGGCGATGAGCAACGGTGAGTTCGCGTCCATTAAACGAGAACGTCTCGCCGTCTTCGAAGGTGCGTACGTGAGGGGATTCACGCTCGTTTTCGTGTTCATGCAACCACTCTCGAAGTGACTCCTGCTTTTCGGGTGGCATTCCCCACTCCTCGAAACGCGATTCCTGAAGCGATCGGAGGGAACTCCAGGCGTCCGAATCCCCGCGAATGAGTGGTGCGTCCGCCGAGTGGGCGTATACCTTGGCACCGCTTTGTGCTTGAATTTCACCTGCCAGTCCCGAATGGTCCCCATGCCAATGGGTGAGGAATATCACGTCGACGTCGGCGAATTCGATATCTCGCTCCTCGAGACCCGCCTCTAGTTGCTGTTTTGTGGTGGGCGTGCTGTCCCCCGTATCGATCAGAACCGTTTCGGGCCCGTCGTCAAATACGAACACGTTGTTGTTCCCTTCGAACGCCGCGTTCGATAATGAAATGCGCTCCATGATGGCTGAGTAGTGTGTAGGGCTTAATCAAGGCTTCAGTTATCCGGACTCACATCTCTTCGCCGCCGCCATCGAATTCCGTCCACGGCGGACGCTCCGGCAGGTACTCCGGGAAGGATGTCACACGATGGCTTTACATAGCACCGTCGTCGACTACCGCCGTGATGGTCGGACGCACACCACAAGATATCACCGCCGATGACGGTACCGTTGGGAGTTCGGGTTCGGACCAGCGAAGCGTTCAGATGGCAAATATCGCTGCCGGGAAGGCGGTCGGTGAGCTCGTTCGGACGACGCTCGGTCCGCGAGGTCTGGACAAACTCCTCGTCGATGACGACGGGATGGGGATCGTCACGAACAACGGAGCAAGTATTCTCAGAGAGATGGTCGATCATCCTATCGGCGATATCATCGCCGATCTCTCCGTGAGCCACGAGGACGGAGTCCGTGATGGAACGACGACCACGGCGGTACTTGCCGGTCGGCTTTTGGGCGAAGCGGAGACGCTCATCGAGCGGGATATCCATCCGACGACTATTGCACGTGGGTACCGTGCAGCCGCCGAACGTGCCGGCGAGATCCTCGATGAACACGCGACCGTGATCGAGCCTTCGGATACGGAGCGATTGACGAGCCTGGCTGCGACGTCGATGTCCGGAAAGGGAACGATGAAGGAGGACGTGGTGCCGTCGCTGGTCGTCGAGGCCGTCCAGCGCGTTCGTACTGACGGCGACGTCGATCGGGACGCCATCCGGATCGAGAAGATCACTGGCGCTCCCGTCGATAACTCCGTCATGATGGACGGCGTCATACTGGATCAAGAACGAGCCGACTCGGTGACTCCCTATCGCGTCGAGGACGCCACCATCGCGGTGTTCGACAAGGACATCGAACCCCGAGAGTCCGGTCTGGAACTCGACGTGGACGTGACCACGCCGTCGGATGTGGCCCGAATTCAGGAGAACCAGCGGGCAGAGATCGTTTCGATCGTCGATCACCTCGATGATCTCGGCGTCGATGCGGTGATCGGGGGTGAAAACATCGCCGAGGAACTTCGCGAACGGTTGGCCAAGCGAGGGATGTACGTCGTTCGACGCGTCCACGACGACGAGATAGCCCATCTCGCAAAGGCTACCGGAGCCAACGTCAAAGGGACCGTGCGTGAACTCTCGGCGGACGACCTCGGATATGCCGAGATCGTCGAAGAGACCGATCTCGGTGGGGAATTACAGACACGTGTCCAGGGCTGTGCCACTGAGACGACTGCAACACTCGTACTGTACGGCTCGACACGCGACGTCGTCGACGAGCTCCATCGGGCGGTGAAGGATGCCATCTCGGTCGTCTCATGCGCCATTGATGAGCCAAAGATCATCCCCGGTGGTGGCGCACCTGAAACCGCGATCGCCCTTCGGTTACATCAGTATGCAAAGGAGTTCGATTCACGCGAACAGCTGGCGATCGAGGCGTACGCGAACGCACTTGAGGTCGTCCCAAGCACGCTCGCTGAGAATGCCGGTGTCGATCCGATACTGGGCCTCGTCAATCTGAGAGCGGTGCAATCCAATGGTGATACTCTGGCGGGGATCGACGGGGAGACCGGCGAGATCATCGATCCCGTAGAGGCCGGGATCATCGAACCGTTTTCCGTAAAGCTCCGATCGATCACCACCGCCCCGCAGGTGGCCGAAACGATCCTTCGGATCGATGACTTCCTTCCGATGTCCTTCGAGATCGATGAAGACAAGCTGCCCGCCAACGGACCGGCCGGAGGAATGGGCGCACCGTAGGTCTCTTCGAATCGACGTCCCCGGACCGCTTCGGTTTTTGTGTGTGCGAACGAATCGTCAAGTAACAGAAACGGGACACACCTTCTCGTGGAGCTCCCTCCGGCGGTGAGTGGCGGGGTCGTTCACGCGGAGGACGCCGTCACTCGTGCTGTGCGGCAGCAAGCAGGAACCATCCCTGGCCGTAGGAGGTGACTGCGAACGGAACCCCAGGACCTCCCGGGGGGCCGACGACCCGACCGACCTCGCCGTTTTCGCGGACGACTCCCATCGAGACGTCCATGCCATCCCGTGCTGCTTGCCCGTACGTCTCCTCGTCCAGGTAGCCCCGCTCGATGCCCTTCTGGAAGGCATACGCGAACATCAGCGTGCCGGACGTCTCCAAGGCCGATTGGTCGTCGTCGAGAATGTTATGCCAGAAGCCGGAGGCGTCCTGTAGTGGACGCACCGCTTTACAGAGGCTCCGGAATATCTCGACGAGCCGATCCCGTTTTTCGTGGGACTCGGGGAGATACTCCAGGGCATCGAGGATCCCGGCTGCAACCCAGCCGTTACCTCGCGACCAGAAGGTGTCTTCGGGGTAGACGTTGGGCTGTTCTCGCCACTCGTGTCGGTAGAGATCCGTGTGGGGATCCTGTAGATACTTCGTTTGAACGATCACTTGGCGAGCAGCATCGTCGAAGGCGGCGGGCTCATCGGCGACCGCCCCGTATCGAGCCAGGAACGGACAGAGCATATAGATGGCATCAACCCATAGTTCCATCTTCCCCCGGTGATGGCCAATACCGCCCTCGGCCGTTCGCTGGGCTTGCTCGGCCAGATATTCGTATTGACGTCGAGCGGCGTCGAGATAGGTTTCGTCCCCGGTTCGGTCGTAGAATTCAAGGGCGGGATAGCCGAGAGCTGCTGGATCGGTTTGGGATTTATACTCGACGTCGTCCGTCCAGGATTTCGGATCGAGCGATCCGTATGAAAATTGACCGGCTGTGGTCTGGGTCGCGATCGAACGGTCGACCAGCCGTTTTGCTTCCTCATCGTACCCTCCGACTTCGAGAAGCCCGTTTATCGCCACGGCTTTCTGCCAGGTCTCCGATTCCATGTCCCGCTCCAACGTATGGTTCGCTACACGCTCCACTAATGCCGAATGATCGTGGCCTGAAGCCATACCCACAGATCACCACGAATGTATAAAACGCTTATGTCATGAAAAATATTTTATCCATATCCTGGGATATCGACCGTGTTCAGAGTGAACGTAGGACGTGCGCAGTAGATTTATGTGAAAATGGGGCGGTATTTTCGGTATGGAATCACCACCCACGTTACCGGAGGCGGAGTACGAGAGACGCATTACCGCCGTCCGTGATGAGATGGCAAACGAAGAATACGACCTCTTCGTCGTGTACGCCGACGAGTATCGAATCGGTGATGGGTTTTATCTCTCAAATTTCAAACCAATCAACGTTCTCGAAGAGGCTCATCAACTCGTTCTCGTACCCATCGATGATGAACCGATACTACTGACGGGAACGTTGAACAGCCACGGAGCCAGAGAGCGGTCCTGGATCGATGACGTTCGATCCGTCTCCGATCTCACCGAGACGCTCAGTGACGTCGTGGATCGGTCCGACGGAATCTCGAACGTGGGACTGTGCGGGGAGAACCTGTTACCCGTTCGATGGTATGACGAACTCGAGGATGCACTTGGTACTCGCCGGATAGTTCGTGACGACGAATTACTCGCACGACTTCGCCAGTTCAAAAGCGATGCGGAGATCCGAATGTTACAACGGGCGGCAACGATCGGCGATCAAAGCATCGTCGACGTCGTTCAGGAGATGGCTATCGGTGATAGCGAAGCCGACTTAGCCGCCGTGGGTGAGTATGGGGCCCGCAGGCGATCGGCGGAGATCGGGTCCGCATACGTGATCATCGCCGGCGAAAACACTCGCCATCCCACGTGGCGACCATCACCGGATCACCATATCGAGGACGGAGACTACGTGATAATCGATGCCTCTCCCCAGTATCGAGGATATGCCGCTGACGTAGCCATCACTGCAATCGCGGGGGAAGACGACGAGAAAGCGGCGGTACTTTCCCGGGCGAACGAAGTCGCTACGGAGATCATCGAAGAGGAAATCCGTCCCCAAATGCGGATTTCCGACCTCTACGATCGCGTCATTTCTCGGGTCAAAGACGAAGGCTGGAATGAGGAGTTCAAACCGTTCGCGACGGGAACCCGTGCGATCGGTCACGGCGTCGGTATCGACGTCGTCGAGTGGCCAAATCTCGGGCCGGCCGTCGATCTAAAACTCGAGCCAGGGATGGTCATTTCGTTCAAATTCGATCTCCACGGTATCCCTGGTGGTGGGCTTCGCGTCGAACGCATGGTTGCGATCGAGGAGGACGGTGCTCGGCAATTGAACTTCACCGACCCGGAAACGCTTCCCGAGGAAATCCACCCGTTTCTCTGAGTGGGAACGAACCTCCCAGATATCCTGTTGTGGGTTCGACTCGACGACGATCGAGGCGTCGATAACTCGATGGGAGAGATCGACCATCCATTCGTCAGTCTAAATACCCGAGAAACAATCATAAATATTGTGTCAAATCCGCGCATATAATTGCATTGAGTTCATTGGGAGTATCCATGGATATTGGCGTTTGTCTATTCAACGGCTTGCAACACCCGGACGACGATCGCCCGCTAACGGCGGTGTATTCGGATATGACCGACCTGGTTGCGACCGCCGACGACGTCGGACTCGACAGCGCGTGGGTTTCAGCACACCATTTCACACCTGAGGGGTATATGTCAGGACTTCTACCGACGCTTGGAGCGTTCGCGGAAGCGACCGAGAACATTACCCTTGGGACGTCGATGTTACTTGCACCCCTCCACGATGCGATCCGTGTGGCCGAGGACGCCGCAACGGTGAGTCTGCTTTCGGATGGACGATTGGTTCTTGGAATGACCAACGGTTATCGGGACGAGGAGTTCAAACAGTTCGGCGTGGATAAAGACGATCGAGCCCTCAAAACCGAAGAGGCAGTCCGTATCGCCCGGGGGGCATGGAGTGATGGCCCTCTCGGTTTCAATCCCCGATTCCATCCTGCGACTCCCGAGGCGACGGTAACGCCAAAACCGGAGGACAGTCCGGCCATCACGCTTGGTGGGACGTCCAAGCCGGCCGTTCGACGTGCTGCGATGCTCGCCGACGCATGGACTGCACCCGAGACGCTTCCCTTCGAGGAGGTGGTGAAACGCGTGAAGTATCAACGCCGTCTTCGCAAAGCTGAGAAGCTCAAAGGTGAATTCACCACCTACGTTCAACGGTACTGTTTCGTCGACGAATCAGCCGAATCGGCCTGGGAAACGTTCCGAGATCCGGTATTCTACATGCAGCGGAAGTACGACGAGTACTCGGCGGATGAACCGATAGATGAACTATCGGCCGAACGGCGAGAACACCTCAAACAGCAGGCGATCGTCGGCTCTCCGGCGGAAGTGATAGAACAACTCGAGCGATACCAAGAACGCCTCGGTGATACCGTACACATGTTACTGCGACCATATGTGCCCGGTCTGGAGACGAGCGCGATCGAGCAATCCATCGAACGTCTGGGCACCGAGGTCGCACCGGCCCTCCGGTGAGCCGGAGCGGAGGTGAGATGGAGCGGGGATGCGACGCGTCTCTCCTCAATTCGAGCGCATTGCGAGACCGGTATCCGGAAGCCGTCCCCACGTCTCACTCGTCCGAACAGTCACACCCGTGCTGTTCGAATAGATCCGTCACGGTGTATTGGGCCCCACAGTCTTGACAAAGGACCTGCGCATCGATGAACACTTCAAAGTCATCGACGTCCATCCGATCCGTATTTCGAAGGTTTTCGATCCGCTCTTCGGTTACCACCCGTGCCCGCGCCAGCAGTCGTTGGATCTGTTCGAGATCCTTTCGTCTTTTTTCACTATCGGAATCACCAGTATGTTCAACCCCGCGACGTTCCTGGAGATAGGTGCGAATCGCCTGATACGTGACAAAATCACGCCGGAGGCTGTCCACATCGATACCGTTTTGCATAAGTCGAGTTCGTGTTGCCGTTTGAACGCCGGTCGTTACGGTATCGGCGGTTAACTTGTGATAGATCGAACTGACGTCGTCCTCAAGCGCACTCATTCCGGCATCGAGTAGGACACGTTCGAGCACTTGATGGTTGAAGTAGGTCGCAAGCTCCCGAAGACTCATCCGTTCGACGTCGTCACCCGTCCAACGCACTTCAAGTTCTGCACCCAAATTCTCGAGATCGTACTCCTCAAGCACCCGTTCGACTTTGGTCAATCGCTTTGATTGTAGCGTCTCAGTCATTTTTTATCAGATCTGTTATCTCTTTTTGTATCTGTGTTCGCAAGCACGAAAGACGGTTCTCAGATTGACGTGATTCGAGTATACTCGTCGTCCAACGCTTGCGCGTCCTCCGGTAACAACGTGACGACCAGATATTTGGCATACTCGGAGAAATACGTGACCAATGTTGCGATACGATCGTTATCGATCGCTTCCAACGAGTCGAGAAGCATGAATGGAACCGTCTCGTGGAGATCATGGACTAAATAGCCCGCCAGCGCGAAAATAAGACCGAGGACTTCGAGTTCGCTCTCGCTTAAGTGATCGACCGTATCCTCGTATGCGGCCCCGTTCTCAGTCGCTCGAACGATATGTAATTCGAACGCGGTCCGATCGATCGTCCGGCGACCGTCCCGAACGGTTTGTTCCGCCCGTTCGATCCAGATCTGTTCGAGGTTCTCGTAGGCAAGAATATCGAGGATCGCCTCCATATGTTCGTTAAACTTCTCGACGGCTTCGGCTTCGATGTCGTCGATCTTTGTTCGGTTCTCGGTGAGCTCTTCGACTACTCGTTCGCGTTCCACTCGGAGACCGTCCAGGTCTGCCAGTAGTTCCTCGATCGATTCGATCTCATCGGTGACCGCTTCGAGATCCGATTCGAGACTATCGATCTCGAATTCGATCTGATTGGCCTCCTTGTGCAACGACAGGATCTCATCAAAGCCGCCGGAGTCGAAGGTCTCGACCTCCTCTTCGAGCGTGTTGACTTCCGTCGTTAACTCGCGACGTCGATCTTTGAGTGAGGCTAGCTGTTCGTTTCGGCGTTCGATCTCGGTTTCGAGTTGATCGATCCTCCGTTTCGTCTCCTCACGCTCGGTCCGTTTTTGTTCCAGTGTTCGCTGTTTTCGTTTCAACTCATCGAGTTCGGATTTGGTTTCTTCAAGCTGTGTGACCTTTCGTGTCCGACTCTCCCGAAGCCGAGCGATCGTCTCCTCGATCTGCTCTCGCTCGACCGTCGAACCACAGGTCCAACAAACGACGCTCTCTTCGTCATCGTCCAGCAGTTGGTCAGTGAGCGAATCGGCGTTGTCCACGTCCGTCCCATCAGCAAGCATCCCAGCGAGGTCCGAATCCTGGGTTTCGAGTCGCTCCTCGTTATATTGGATGAGACTCTGGAGATCGGACAACTCGGTGTTGAGTCTCTGGCGTTCGGTCCGCAACCGTTCCATCCGTGCTTCAAGCTGCTGTTGATCTCCCATCGGCTCATCCGGGAGGTCCTCAAGCGTGTCCGTGAGGTCCGTACGCTCCTGTTTGAGGGAGGCAATGCTTTCTTTCTGTGATTCGATCCTTCGCCGGACTGACTCGAGGTCGGACCGCGTTGAACTGAGTTCAGCAAGCGTGTTTTCGAATTCGTCTTTGTTCTGGCGACTTTCCTCGATATCGTGACTGTGCTGTTCGATCTCCTCTTCTTTCGCGGCGAGTTCGTCGCGTTTGTCGGCGATCCGTTGCCGGAGGGAATTTCGCCGCGTTTCGAGGTCCGGAAGGTCGCGTTGACGTGATTCGATACGGCTGATCTCGTCGGCTATTCGTCCCTTTTTTTGATCAAGGCGATCGATTTCCCGTTCGATCGCCTCGACGTCGACCGGCCGCATGATCAGTTCCCGAAGGTCGTCGCCGTCCGCGATCGCCCGTCTTGCCTCATTATCCTCGAGGAGAAACGAGAACAGATCGGCAACGTCGGGATCCTCAAGGTAGACCTCACCCGTCGTCTTGATGGTTTTGCCATCCCGCTGTAAGGTTCGTTCGTACGTGTCGCCACCCAGTGCTAACCGAACGGATCCCTCCTGGGAATCGGCTTTCAACGTCGCTCGATCACTGCCCATCACGGCCATGATCGCCTGCAGAAACGAGGTCCGGTTCGTGGCGTTTTTCCCGGTCAGAATGGTGACGCCTGGTGAAACTGTAATATCCGTCTCACTTATTCCGCCGATATTTTCGACGTTGAAACGGGCCACCTCGGACGTTTGCTCGGGACTACTCATTGGGCATTCGTTAGGGAGGTACCGTTATAAGCACAATGATGGATACGGGTATCTATCCCGGACATTACTGTAGGATCGTTGTTGTCCTATCCAACTTCCGAGGAGATCCCGGAAAGCGTCATCGGCGTTACGAAAGAGATCGTGAAACGGCTTCAGTCTGTCAATCGATCGCCGTCACTCCGTTCGTGAGTTCCTCCTCACCCCGTATAATCAATATCGTCGATCAGCCCTTGCAGGTAGCCCACGGTATACGACCGGCCCACAGGCCGCCATCCCTCGTCTCCTTCCATTTTTGGAACGTGATCGGGGACGACGGCACCGTCAAACCCGACGCGGGAGAGCGCACGCATCACGGCTGGGGGTTCGAAATTGCCCTGATCGACGAATGACTCGTGGAAGGAGGGGACGGTGCCGACGACGTTACGAAAGTGCACGAACACGATATCGCTGCCGAAGTGCTCGACCACGTCCACCATGTCCTCTCCCATCTCGGTAAAACAGCCGAGACACAGCTTCAGACCGTGATTGTCACTCGACCCCAACTCCATTGCTCGGTCGAAGTGCTCCCGGTTTCGAAAGAGCCTCGGAATCCCATAGAGCGACTCGATAACCGGGGGATCCATCGGATGAAGTGCAAGCGTCACGCCTGCTTGCTCGGCGACCGGCAGGACCGTGGTGATGAACCGTTCGTAATTGTCCCAGAGTTCATCCTCGGTGTATTCCCGATCGATGCCTTCCGGGAGCGTATCCGGGTCGTCCAATTCCTCTAAATCAAACGCAGTCGCCTCGGCACCGCCTCGAGCCTCGGTGGGATTCGTTCGAAGTGGGACGAGACCACGTGGCATCCACTGGTAGCCAAGAATATCGATGCCGGCCGCACCGATATTTTCGATGAGCGTCGTTATTTCCTCGAACGACGTCTCGGAACCCTCCCGGTCAAACATGATATCGCCGTAGAGTGCGAACGGAAGCGAGTGAATACCGGCGAGACGAAGCCCGTAGGACTCGACGCGTTCCCGTGCCGTTTCGAACTCGTCAACGGTGGGGATCGATCCTGGCCCGACGGTCAACACGTCCGGTCCCTCGCCTCCCACGAACGCTTCACCCTCCTCGGCCACCTCGCCGTGGTCGACGAACACGTCCGTGACACCGAGTTGTGCAAGAAGTCGAAGTCGATCGTGTGAGAGACTTCGAGTTCGAACACCGACCGTAATCGATCGATCGTCCGGAATATGAGCGACCATGATGGGCGTCTCTCATCGCTGGCGTAAATACGTGACGTCACGAGTGGGGAGTCGTGTTAGCCATCATGAAGTATGCCAAGCGGAAAGCATATACCCCATCCATGTTCCCTGTTAGATATGAGCGAACGGTTACGAACTGCATTCCGGGATCGTGATCCAGTTTTGGGACATTGGCTATCCATCGGACACCCCGCGGTTGCCGAAGTGATGGCAATGGCTGAAGGGGACGTCGTGTTGATCGACACCGAACACACCCCGACGGAGTGGGAAACGCTCCAGTCACTGATCCATGCGATCGAGGCGGCAGACGGCGATTCCGAACCTCTCGTGCGGCTCCCCGAAAACGATCCGGTCGCGGTGAAACGGGCGCTTGATACCGGGGCGAGCGCGATCATGGCGCCAATGGTCGATACCCCAGCTGAAGCACGAGAACTCGTCTCAGCTGCGACGTATCCACCGGAGGGGACCCGCGGTGTCGGCGGCTCGCGAGCGGCTGGCTACGGTATCAACTTCACGGAATATGTCACCGAGGCGGATGAGCAGGTCACCGTCGTCGCTCAGATCGAACGCGAGGCTGCTGTAACGAATGCAGAAGCGATCGCAGCCGTCGATGGCATCGATGCGCTCTTTCTCGGCCCGTCGGATCTCTCCGCCTCACTCGATACCTTCGGCGATCTCGAGTCGGACGTCTTCGTCGATGCCGTTTCGTCGGTACTCGATGCCGCTGATGCCGAAAACACGTCCGTCGGTCTGTTCGTTCCTGATCCGACCGAGATCGAACGATGGCTTACGAGGGGATTCGATTACGTGATCGCCGGAAAGGATACCATCCATCTCTGGGAGGGGCTTGACGACGTGAGCACGATATTTGCTGAGGCGGTTGAAACCCAAGAGTGAGACGATCGCCGGTAGTGACCTTCCCGTGCGCTTCTCGGTGGGATCCGCCTCGACGATGATCGCGGAACTCAAACGACATAGAACGGAACGAACTCAAACGACATAGAACGGAACGAATGGAAGTCCCGATCAGGTGCCCTTGCTTCCCCATCCGAACGCATTCCAGCCGCCATCAGCAGTCATGATCTCCCCCGTCATGTAGTGCTCACCGACCGCTAAGAAGACGGCACAGTTCGCCATCTCCTCGGTGGATCCGTATCGATCCATCGGGGTCCGATTTTGAATGTGTTCATCGGAGTAGCCGTAATACGGCCACTCCGATCGGTCGAGTCGATCCTCGTTCGTCTCGTCGTCGCGGGTCTGTTCGTCCATCGCCGTTCGAATGAATCCGGGTGCTAACGCGTTTACACCAATATCGTGCTCGGCGAGTTCGACCGCCATCCCTCGCGTCAGGTTGTGAACGCCGGCTTTGCTTGCATTGTACGGCGTTCGTCCCTGAACCCCGGACATTCCGTAGATACTACCGATGTTGATTATTTGTCCGCCGGCATCCTGCTCCGTCATTTGCGTGGCAGCTGCTTGGGCTCCGTTAAATACGCCCGTCAAGTTGACCTCGACGACGTGACGCCAGTCTTCGGGATCCAACTCGACGAACGAATCGATGACCGTCGTCCCAGCGTTATTCACCATGACGTCGAGTGAGCCGAACTCATCGACGGCCGTGTCGATCAACTCACCCATCGCTTCTCGATCCGTGACGTCCGCCTCGACGGCGATCGCGGTGCCCCCAGCAGCCTCGATCTCCGTGGCCGTGGATTCGGCGCGTTCCAACGAGCGAGAGTTAGTGATAACGTTTGCCCCCTCTTTGGCGAAGCGTTTTGCGATCCCGGAACCGATTCCACTACTTGATCCCGTAATTACTGCCGTTTGGCCCTGCAACTGCCCTGTCATACGTCTCTGTACACGCGCAGAGTTCACTTAGTGTTTCGTGTGCCTCCCCTTAGCAAGGGACCAACCGGTTTTCGGGTTCGATCGAATTCATACGAGCCACCCGGCGGACCACCACACGTGTCTCGAATAGTTCGATATCTGTGGTGTTCGAATTCATATTTCTATACAAATATTTTTGATCCGGTCCGATTCGGACTGATTCGGTCCGACCCGATCCGATTCGGCTCGGCTCAATTCGGGTTGGTTCGATTCGGTTCTGTTCCGTCGTCGCGGATCTCGCTGCGCTCCTCGCCTTCTACGTTCAGCTAACACGGCCAGCGGGATCGGCAACGTCATCGAGGAGAAACGCGGCGGTAACGAAAGTGATCTCTCTCGTTTATATATCGGAGATATCCGAGTTTCCGTGGCCCTCGGAAACGTCGTGCTTCTCGGCTAACTCGGGGAGATGCCCTTCCACCATCGCCATCGTATACGTCCGAACTAGCCCTATGAGGGGGATTTGGTCGTTTCAGGATCGACGGCAGGGGACAGTCAGTATCGTCAGTCGGTGATCCGGATCGCTTTCGCATCGACCGTGACGCGCTCCGACCGTCCACCGTCAGCTAACTCGGAGCTGTTCATAACTCGGAGCTGGCCATAACTCGGCTTTTCGAACCCAGTCGTGAACGGTCATGTGACCGTGCTCGACATTCAAATAATCAAACTATAATATTGTATTTAAGACTGATAGTTTAATGGAATACTATCGGGATCGTCTCCGTCCGATCCCTCGGAATTTTCCGTCTCGAATGGACGGTACGGCTGCCGAGGACACGTCGCGGGATTCCGTTGACTGCCGACGTCGATCCGCCTTGTCGGCTAGCCACTCTTCGGATAACTTCTGCTTTGCGTGAATCGTGCCGGAGGAGTTCGCGAGCGGCGACGATCGGGTTCGATTGAACGCCTGGATACGGAGTGACGCGCCGTTAGCGGTACGTCCGTCCGTTCGATTCAGGAGCGGCGGGGACTGTTCGGGGCAAGTGCATCATCGTAGATAGTACGGTAGATCTCCTCGATCTCCGATCGAGTCGGCTTTCTGGGGTTATTGTCCGGCGATCCGGAGTCGATCGCGTCCTGCGTCATCTCGCCGATCACGTCGAGATACGCGTCTCTGGACGGAACGTCACCGAAGTCGTCCAAATAGCCGGTCAACGAGAGATCATCGCAGAGTTGATAGATGCCGTCGGCGGCCTTTTCGGCGGCTTCACGCGTGCCGTCCTCCTCACTGGCCGTACCGAGGATCCGGGCGATCGTCGCGTACTTTTCGGGGGCTGCCATCGTCGAGAACTCCACGACGTACGGCAGAATAAGCGCATTTGCGAGCCCGTGGGGAATGTGTAGTTGCGCACCGAGTGGACGGGCCATTCCGTGTACGAGTGCGACTGAGGAGTTCGTGAAGGCCTGCCCGGCATGGAGTTGTCCGACCATCACGTCCGCCCGCGCATCGAGATTCTGCCCGTTTGCCCACGCGACTGGCAGTGAGCGGACGATCCGTTCCATGGCTTCCTCCGCCAGATGATCCGGAATACTGTATGATTCCGTCGAGACGTACGCTTCGATGGCATGTGTCAGTGCATCGATTCCGGTAAAGGCAGTATGGCTGCGCGGGAGCGAGACGGTGAGTTCCGGATCCTCAAGGGCGACGGTGGGAACGACGTTCTGTGAAACGATCAGAAACTTCGTTGCGGTAGCGGTATCGCTGAGAACGATCGATCGCGTCGCTTCGCTGCCGGTTCCTGCGGTCGTGTTCACTGCAATGAGTGGGGGAATCGGATTGGGAACGCTTTCATATCCTGCTTTATCGACGCCGAAATCCCGGATCGATCCATCGTTGGCGGCGAGGATCCCGACGCCTTTTCCAGTATCGATGGAGGAGCCGCCGCCGAGCGTAACGATCACGTCACAGTCGTGTTCCGTCCAGCGATCGTAGGCTTCTTCGACGTTCTCGACCGTCGGATCCGGACGGACGTCTGTGTAGACGGCCGTCTCGATGCCTTCACGTTCGAGCGTATTGAGAAGAGTTTCGCCATGTATATCAAATATCTGTTCGGTTGCGATCACGAGTGCAGTGTTCCCATAGAGGGATGCCTGTTCACCGGTTTGACTGACTGCGCCGGCACCGACGACGACTTTGCTCGGTGAAACGACTGTACGCGTCTGATCAGAAAGAACCGTTTTGTATGACACATTAAGTACACCTCACCACTCCCAATTAGTTCTTTTGGGAATCGTGAACTTTCCTCGTCCACTCACTCGTTTCGGCAGTTCCACAGCGCCCCTCGCGGGGTAACGGCGGGAGCAGTTCGGGTCGACGCCTCTTCCGGGATGGACGATTCTACGGGAAGCCCGGTGATGGTGCGGAATCCGTCTATTTCACTGCTAACGAGACGTTCCACGTCCCGAATCACGCGCCTCCGAGGCGGTTCACATCAGTGATCGAAGTGTCGGTGTAATCGACCGCCAAGCGATGGGCGACAACCGAAATCGTTCGGGGGACTACCGGAAGAGTGGATCCGGTAGATCCCGGTCGTCATCGATCCGTTCGGAACCGGACCGTGACGTGTCGAATTCCATACTTGATTGGGTGTTCCGGACTCAATACGACGGGCGTTGTGCCTGAATGACCGACGCGAGTTGCTCGCTTTCATCCGCCAGTAGTTCCGTCAGGTCGTCGGCGGTGATGATTCCCGTCAGTTCGTCGTCCTCGTTACAGACGGGGAGCCGACGGACACCGTTCTCGCTCATCACTGCTGCAACTTCGTAGAACCCCGTCTCCGGACTGACAGTACACAGCTCACCCGACATGACGTCCTCGGCGGTCTGGTCGTTCGGATCCGCTTCTTCCGCCAACACCCGCATCGTCAGATCGCGATCCGTAGCGATCCCAACGGGTGTCCCGTCATTCGTAATGACGACGCTGCCTACGTTTTCGTCACGCATCAACTGGGCGAGTTCCGAAACCGATGCGTCCGTACTGGCACTGATGACATCATCTCGAGCGAGGTCTTGGATTGGCATTTGGGGGTCCCTCCGTTCTATAATTGAACTAGAGAGGGATTATACCGGTAGCGTGATTCTCAGTAACTTGGAAATAGCTCAGATCCTAAAGGGGAGGAAGAGCGTCATTCTCCTCCTCCCGGCAGGAACGATTAACTGCATGACTCCACGACCATCGAGCATGTTCAGGATCGGTGCTCACGTCTCGATCGCGGATGGGTTTGCTGCCGCCGTCGAACGCGAGGCGGAACTGGGTGGGAACTGCGGACAGGTTTTCGTTGGGTCACCTCGTGGCTGGGCGGTTAGCGAGGTGGACGAGGGCGACGCCGACGCGTTCCGAGACGCCGCCTCGGAGTTCGACGTTAGTCCGTGGATCGTTCACGGAACCTATCTCATCAATCTCGCGACGCCGAAAGACGACCTCGCGACGAAGTCGATCGAATGCGTTCAGGCCGAACTCGAGGCAACAGCAACCCTGGACATTCCCTACTACGTCTTCCACCCGGGTGCACACACTGGTGCCGGTTCGGAGACCGGAATCGCGAACGTCGCCGAACGCCTCTCCGAGCTCGATATCCCGGATGGCGTCATGATCCTGTTGGAGAACACCGCCGGAAAGGGAACCACCGTCGGAAAGCGGCTCCCCGATCTCAATGAGATGGTCGAGTCCTCAGCCTACGACTACGACGATCTCGGTATCTGTCTCGACACGTGCCATCTCTTCGCTGCTGGGTACGATTTCGGGGACGAAGCAGTGATGGACGACCTGGTGACGGAGATCGACGCAACCGTTGGCCTCGAGAACGTCCACTATCTCCATCTCAACGATTCGCGGCATCCGCTCGGCTCCGAAAAGGATGAACACGAGCACATCGGCGAGGGAGCGATCGGTGAGGCGGGATTCCGTCGATTCATCACCCATGACGCGCTTCGTGACAAGCCAATGGTTCTGGAGACGCCCGAGAACGAGAAGGGGTTTGCGTGGAACATCGAGACGGTAAAACACCTCTACGCCGGCGACTGATCGTCGAGGGCATCAACTCTGCTGGATGCAGCCACCGACGTTCGTCCAGTCACCGATATCCGTCACAGTCATCGACGTCCGTCGCAGTCACCGATGTCCGTGGGGGTCTCGTTCACTCGTCCTCTCAGGAGCCTTCTCCCTGTTAGGGATATCGGAGACTCCCGGCAATCGGTATTGACCCGTCGTTTTTTGTCCGGTGCTCCGGTAGTCAAACCATGGCACTCGACGAACTCGCAATCACGATGGGAAAACTCGGGGCTGGCGAGTGGGAACTTCGGATTGAAGGCGGAGACACGGTCGACGCCGTCCTCGATGAGGTAGACGTGAGCGAAGAACGTGGCTTTCACGCCGAAGGACGGAACGAGGTGCGTGAAATGCTGTATGAACTCACGACCGGCAAGCAACCAGGCGGGCCGATCCGTCTTCGACGGCGTCCGATCGACGGGGAACAGTGGGAAGAAGTCGGGGAAGTGAATGACGCCGTCAAACAGGGGTGAGTGATCCGGTCGGAGACGTCTCGCTGAATCGACGGGATACTTCTCGAATCCCGGGAACGACGCCCTCATTCTAAGAGGTTTGCGACCAATGGTTCTTCTATGTCGGCTGATCTTCCAACCCGAAACGAACTGAGACAAGGGATGGCCGTAGAAATCGAACAGGAGAACGGCGACCGTATCGTCGGCGAGGTCGGCGTCGTCCTCACTGACGAACGAACCCATCCCAAGGGAATCCTCGTGAAACTCAAATCCGGGGCCCAGGGACGCGTGAAACGTATCGGCCCGGAAGTCTAGCCGCCGAGTACGCGTGCTGGCTCCGCGGAACCCTCATCGTCGCCCTCTTCGACGGGAGCCGACACGTCGTTCCCATCGAAGCCGTAAGCGACGTCCAAACGGGGGCGGACGACGGTGAACCGTGCCGGAACTCGCTACACCGTCGAGGATGGACATCCAGTCAAATTTCTTCGGTGACGTGTTCCCAAACGGTACACCAGTCCTCGACTGCAACGTACCCCTCAACTGCAGCACAGGCTCCCCACGTGTCGCCGTTCTTGTCGGGGATGAACTCCGCACAGTTCCCACAGGACTGCCCTGGTGGGGCCGTCCCGTCCTCGATCGCGTCCACAGACTCCATCAGGTTTACGTCCTCCTGACTCTGGAGATCGTCCGGATCGCGTTCCTCACCGGCCTGTGAACTCGCCATCCGGTACTCCTCCGGAACCTCGGCGGTTGCCAACTCCTCTTTGGACATCCCTTCGGGAACTTCCGGTTCGGGCAACGCTTCGTAAATCTCACACCAGTCTTCTCCATCGATGTATCCCTCGACCTCCGCACAAGCACCGAATTCGTCGCCGTTTTTGTCCCGAATGTAATCGGCACAGTTCGCACAGCACGTTCCCGGTTGGTGTGCTTCCATCTCCCGTGCTTCCTCGTATTCGGAGAAACTGACGTCGGATTTCGTGTGTAACTCGTCGGGATCGCGTTGTTCGCCCCCGATCGACGTCGCCGCCAGGTACACATCGGGCACGGGCCCGCTTTCGAACTCCTCCGCCGAAACCCCCTCCGGAAGTTCCGCCTCGTCTTCCTCACCGGGTTCCGTCGTCCCATCTCCGTTACCCGTGTCGCCGGCACATCCGCTCAACGCTGCTATGCCGACCGTCGCAACGAGGTAATTTCGTCGACTCCACATGTCGTAGTTGACTTCCCGGTTCCGCCACGAATTATGATCCGACATATGCGCATAGTTAACACTACCCAATATAAAACGTGATAGCCTCCTCTTGGAATTTGGAATTGTTCATTAACTTTATACAACGATCTGGGGTTCTCCTTGCAATCGGTCAATAGATATCCGTCCGGTATCCCGCGGTTCGGGCTCTCCGCACGCTGTGGCGGGCGTTCACTCCTTGAGGGCCAGCAGCGAGCCGAACCCTGCGGGGAGTTGGTCAAGAGCCCTCTCGATTTCTTCGGATGGAACGATATCGGACAGGGCGTTGCCGACGACCTGGATGGTTTCTCGGGCCGTCTCCTCGGAGACGTCTGCCTGCCTCGCGACCCGGGTAACGAACTCATCCGCCGAGAAATCCGCTGCATCGGACGACGTCTCGTCGATCAGCCACTGTTCGGCCTCCCCTTCGAGGTACTGCGCGAGGTCTTCGGCCTCGCCGCGGGAGAGTCGCACCCCCAACGTCTCGAGGACCGCTCGAACCAGCGCTTCGGCGTCGACGTCCGGATCGAATGCCGTCCGTTCGACGACGAAATCGACGAAGGGGCGACCGATCGAAGCCGGTTCGACGTCGAAGATGCGCCCGTAGTTCGGTGGAAGCTGTGCCTGTGCGTTCTCCAGTTCCTCCTCGCCGACCCGTTGTGCGAGGACCGCCATCACTACCTGCACGTCCTGTTCGACCGCTCGATCGGGGAGGGCCGCCTCCTCGCCCACCTGTTCGATGAACTCCTCGTAGGCCATCGGCTTCGCCCGTTTCCGGTTGATGTCAACGAGTTCCAACGAGAGATCCGGGGGCAAAGGCGCAGCGATATCTCGGGCCTCACCCACGGAGAGACATCGTCCGAGATTCCGGAGCGTTGCACGCGTCACCGCTTCGGCCTGCTCCCGGGACGTGAAGTCGTGCGACTGAAAAACGGCTTCGACGATGTCGGTCTCGCTCATAATTCGAGAATTTGTCCGGAATCATTGAATACCCTCGGGTCGTTCCCAGGAACTGACATCGACGGACACGCCTCGAAACGTTCCACCCGAGATGCGGCGACGGCGGCTGGATCACGTTCTCGGCGAAACGACGAGCACATCCTTCCTCGTTCGGAGGCAGTCACTCAACGGACGCGTTTCACTCCTCGTCGACGTGTCCGAGTTCGTCGGCGATCGATTCAAAGATCGCCTCTTCACGTTCGGCAATGTCGCCGACGAGGCTCGCGGCCTCCTCGAAGTGCGCCGGATCCGGCTCGTCCTCCTCCAGGATGTCCCCAAGGATCTCCGCGACTGTCCGCCACTCCTCAGCGACGCTAGCCATCCTGTCGGACAGATCGTGGGCGAGCCCGGTTCGCTGTCCCAGTTCGTCGAGTGATTCCGCATACAGCCCGCGGAAGGCCGCACCATCACCGTGCTCGTCGATGCTTCGGCGGGCGGCCCGCACCGGTCGGACCGGATCGGGGAGGTCCGCCCACGCGCTGAGATAGTCCCCGAACGATCGTAGCGCGGGGAGGCCCTCCTCGCCCGGTCCACGTGCATCCCGCTTGACATGGAGCGGCTCGATCATGTACGTTGCGGCCTGTCGAAGACCGGCTGCGGCCGCGTCCGTCCCGTCTTCCGTCGTTCTCGCGCGGGTCACCGTGAGATACTCGTTGTCCAGTGGCACGAACCCGTCGCTGGTCCATGCCTCCTCCAGCGTCGCGCGTGACACCTCCTGTCGAGTCTCCAGTGCGCCGTCCGAGAGGACGACCGTCTCGTCGTCGTATCCGATCAGGACGGCGACGTGATGCGGAAGGTGGTCCGGCTCCTCCGGGAGGTACGACAACGGGGCCGGATCGAGAAACAGGAGTACCGGATCGTCGTCGTCGACGTGTCCGGTCACGTTTTCCCACGCCGTTTGGAAGTCGTCACCTTTTCGGAACGAGTGAGGGGCGCCGATCCGTTCGAGGAACGCCCGCTCCAGCCACGTGGAACTGGCCCGGAACGTGACCCATGGCTTCTCGGGGTGTTCATAGAGGACGAACGCGGGGCCGCCGCCGATCCCGAAGCAGGCCCCCTCGCTGTAGTTCCAGCCGTAGTATTGTGCGACGTTCCGGAGTGCGGCCGCGCCGCAGTGGACACCGGATTGGTGGGTGTAGCCCTCAATTAGTTCCATATCGGATGTCTGTTCGGCAACCAGTTAATTCCCCCCGGCAAAATGCAGCAAGTGAGAACGGTATTTCCTCTCCTTTGAGAACCGTACTGGGTACTTTTAGTGTTCTTTATAGACACTTCACGCATGAGAACCGAACGGTCGGTGCACCGGACGATACTCCCGCTACTCGTGGTTGCGAGCCTCCCGTTGATTCTGGGTCTCGTGTTCGGGGCATTCGGACACGTCCGGACTGACGGGGGTGACCGGGAGCACTCCGCCGAGTCCGTTTCGCTTCCCACACAGAGCGGAGAGAGCGACGTCTCGGTCGAAGAAGCGATCGCGAACCGTCGATCGCGACGCGAATACGGGGAGGAAGCCCTGTCACGCCGGGAACTCGGGCAGTTGCTCTGGGCAGCACAGGGCGTCACGGAAGGAACGACTGGCTACCGGGCGGCACCCAGTGCGGGGGCGCTGTACCCGCTTGAGGTGTACGTCGTCGTCGGCACACCCGGGGTGGACGATCTCGAGAAGGGGATCTATCACTACCGACCGGAAAATCACGAACTCACCCGTCGCAAAATCGGTACCGTCCAGTCGGAACTCCGGGCGGCCGGAGTCGATCAGGAGCCCATTGGGGAGGCGGCCATCGATATCGTCGTGTGTGCCGTCGACGAGCGGGCGACAGGGAAGTACGGAGAGCGAGGACGCAAGCGGTACGTTCCGATGGAGGCCGGACACGCCGGCGAGAACCTCTACTTGCAAGCCGAAGCGCTGGGTCTTGCGACCGTTTCGATCGGTGCCTTCTCCGACGACCACGTTCGAGACGTGCTGGGAATACCGACGTCCCAGCGACCGCTGTACATCTTCCCCGTTGGTGGGCGCACGTGAGTTGAACTCGTCTTCAGTCGATCCAGACTGGGGACGTTGACACGTCGATCCCCCAGGCGATCGGAAGCCATCCGAGGACGAAGACCACCACGAGGAGCACACCGATGAGGTTCAACAGGAACCCGACGATGGCCATCTGTGGCACGGTCAGGTACCCGCTCCCGAACACCACGGCGTTCGGTGGTGTCGCTACCGGGAGCATGAACGCGAGCGAGGCGACGGTCGTCGCCGCCACCATCAACGCATACGGATGCACCGACAGCCCCACCGCCAGCGCGCCGAGGATGGGAACCAGCATGGCCGTCATGGCGGTGTTCGAGGTCACCTCCGTGAGGAAGACGGCGAGCAGTGACACCCCGAGAACGATCCACAAGAGCCCCATCCCCTCGAAGACGAACAACTGGCTGCCGATCCATTCCCCGAGGCCGCTATCCTCGACTGCAGCCGCCAGCGACAGTCCCCCGCCGAAAAGCAGGATCACGCCCCAGGGAAGCGTCACGGCGGTCGTCCAGTCGAGCAGGAAGGTGAACTCGCCGTCGTCATCGCGGACGGGAATGACGAACAGAAGCACCCCACCGAGGATCGCGATCGACGCGTCATCGATCATCGGGACGTACGGTTCAAGCAGCATGCGGCGCGTGAGCCACCCGAACGCGACCGCACCGAAGACGACCACCACCAGCTTTTCCGGGTGCGTCATTGGTCCCAGCGCCTCCCGTCGATCGCGGATGACGTCGGTCTCGTCCGGCAGCGCGTCGAGGTCGTGTTGCAGGACACCCCGTGTCAGATAGAACCAGCAGACGACCACACCGATCACGGCGATCGGGACGCCGTAGGCCATCCACTGTGCGAACGAGATGTCCTGCCCGTACGTCGACGCCACGAAGCCGGCAAAGATGATGTTCGGCGGCGAGCCGATCAACGTTCCGACGCCGCCGATCGAGGCGGCGTAGGCGATCGAAAGCATCAGCGTCGTCCCGAACCGGAACTCGCCGCGTTCCGTCGGCACGTCCAGTTCCGACTGTCGAACCAGGTCGGCCGTCTGGTGGACGACTGCGAGTCCGATCGGCGTCATCAACATCGCCGTGGCCGTATTCGAGACCCACATTGACAGAAACGCCGTCGCCGCCATGAATCCGAGCACGATCCGCCGGGGAGACGTCCCGACCAACGCGATCGTCAACAGGGCGATCCGTCGATGGAGCCCCCATCGTTCGATGGCGACGGCAAGCAGGAATCCGCCGAGAAACAGAAAGACGAGCCGGTTTGCGTACGGTGCCGATGCGGTGGTCGGATCGACGGCTCCCGTGAGCGGGAATAAGAACAACGGAAGCAGAGCCGTGACTGGGATCGGGACGGCCTCACACACCCACCAGATCGCCATCCAGGCTGCGACGGCACCGACCGTCTGTCCTGCCATCGACAGGTCCGCCGGAGTCGGTGCGGCAAGAACGAGGACGAACGCGATCGGACCGAACAGGAGTCCAACCTTCCGGCGGGTCGTGTAGTCGTCGTCGACGTCGAACGAGGAGGCACGGTCGCCATCTTCCCCGTTCGATCGATCGATATCGTCATCGTGGGCGGTTGAGTCGTCTTCCCCCCCGTCGGTCGCGACGTCCCGGTCGCGTTTCGGATCGGCTCGAAGTTCACGAACGCCGGTCGGATCCATCCTGAGCAGTGCTCGTGTTCGGGCGTGCATGCGCCAGGACCGTCGCAAAACGGTGTCCAGAAGATCACCGATCGTCATGTGTGTCACCGATCGTTGTGTTTGCGTGTGATTCCAGGGCCGCAACGTCGGTTTGGTCCTCTCAAGTGGCCAGCGTTCCGTGCCGTGTCATGGAGACGTCGTGTCCGAGTCGAACGTGGGTTCGCGATTGGACGATCCAAGGTATTCACCCCTGAACATATCGATGAGACAGGGGGATCGACGATCATGACGTATACTGTTTCATTCAGTTATATAATAGTTGGTTAGCCTGTTGTACGCTCAAAATTCGCTCCCACGACCGGAGGAGTGACCTCAATACGAGATGGTTGTAACGGGAACGGACTGACTCAAAGTTAACTCCGTGACATGATGGATCGAAAAATGATTTGATGGATATGTAATCTAACAGAAATAGCATGGATATTACGAGAAGCTCTGATAGAGGAGGACGATGATCGCAATACTGGCAAAGACGTCGGGAAGAAATACGAACGGTCCTAACGTCGACCCATGACGAAATCCTAACACGATGGGGATCAGTGGGTTCGATGAGACGGCATACAGAAGAAGCGCGACGGTAAACAGGAGAAGACTGAACGTGAACTGATTGGGCAGATCGCGGTACACGGCGATGTAGTTCCACAACAGGGCAAACAGCACGACGACGTTGAGCGTCGTCACGAACAGTTTGATTCGAATGACGGTTTCCATGCCGACGGGAGCTCCATGTGTGGGGAGCCCCAAATTCGATAAGCCAGTACTTAGAGAAATCACACCGCTGATTATCACTGCGATTCCAACGACAGCTCCCGTTTTGAGTAGCCCTGTCTCGTTATGCATCGTCGTCCTCCTCGAAGTCGGCTTGTGCTGCGATCTCGTCAAGGATATCGAGGTTCCCTTCCATCCGTTCGGTTAGAAAGTACGTCTTGCCGTACTCGTCTCCCATCGACGTCACGATGTCGTTTTCCTCGAGTTTGGCAAGGTGGTGTCTGATGGTTTTGTAATCGAGGTCGAGCGAGGTTGCCAGTTGGTTCGCGTTCATCGGTTTGTCGTTCAACGCGCGAATGATTCGGACGCGATTACGCCCTCCACGACTCCCGCCGATCAACCACCATAACACCTTGCGCATCGGTCACTGTGTGCAGCGTACACAACGTCTGTATAAATAGTCATGTCATGCCGTATTCTCACGGGTTCAGATGGCCGGCGGCCACTCGCTACCTATTTGAAACGGGGATGAAACGTTACCGCATGAGTCGTTCCTTCCGCGTCTGGAACTCCTCGTCGTCGATCTCACCGTTCGCATACCGCCGGCGAAGCGTCTCAAGTGCCTGATCGGTCCCCGTTTTCGAGGACTCGGTTCCGCTCCGGGTTGATCTGAATACGAGATATCCGAGAGCCCCCACCAGCAGGAGCACCAGGAGGAATCCGAACGGTGCGAACATGACCGGGCCTCCCATGGCTCCAGCTTGATGGCTGCCTGTTGTTAACGGGACGACGGACGCAAGTCCTGTGTTCAGTGCCATTGCGATTTCACGTAGAGCGGCACGTAAAATGTAGTTTTTCCGAATTATCACCGCAATAGCACCGGGTTCGACCCAAATTCATTCACAATGCACCCGGCTACCTGTGTGAC
>NZ_JBGUBC010000017.1:0-61672 GCF_041821145.1 Halopenitus sp. H-Gu1
CTCCGACGCCGGGCCAATCGTAGAGCGAAAAACGACTCCCCGGGAATCACTCGGAGATTCCCGGTCTTCCCACATGGTGTACGGCGGTTCGACTCCGCCGGTGGGACTCCCAATCGGGGGAAGGCACATGAGAAACGACGAACAACACGGTCTCTCACGACGGACGGTACTCGCAGGGCTCGGTACCATCGGCATCGGAGCCGCCGGCGCCGGAATGGGAACCACCGCGTACCTGAGCGACGAGGAGACGTTCACGGGGAACGAACTCGTCGCGGGATCGCTCGACCTCAAACTCGACTGGTCGGAACACTACTTCGACGGCAGCGCGGGCACGGAGTACGGGAGCTATCTCGGGACGGAAGACGATCTCGGTGATCGACGCGGCTTCCCGAGCTCGAATCCCGTCTTCGCGGTCCCGCAGCAGAACGTCGACGAGTTCATGCAGGCGACCTCGATCGAGGCGTATCCGGACACCAACGACGACGGCGTGTACAGCCCCCCCGCCGGGTGGGACGATCCGGAATCGGACGAGTACGTCTGCACGCTCGGCGCCGACACTTCCAGGGACATGGACCCTCGCGAAGACGGCACCGGAACCGGACTCCGCTCGGAAAACGACGACACGTGGGTCGACGAGGCAGACACGTACAAGCCGCTCGTCTCGCTTTCGGACGTCAAACCGTGCGACTTCGGCGAACTCACGCTGAGCTATCACCTGTGTGACAATCCCGGATACGTGTGGCTGAACGGCGAACTCATCGAGAACGCTCAGAACGGCTACAGCGAACCGGAGCGCGAGCGGCTCGAGGAGCTGTACGGCGACGATCTCCCCGAGGAAGGACAACTCGCCGATCACCTCTTCGTCCGGCTGTGGTACGACGACGGCGACAACCTCCTCGGGACGGACGAGACGGAGATCGTCACCGGGTCGTTGCGCTCGGTGCTGGAACTGCTCGGCGATGGAGCCGGCATTCCGCTCGATCCGACCGGCGACACCGGGATCGTGCCGAACGGAGACGACGACGAGGAAGGCGTGACGCTGACCGACGACGACTGTCACGTGGAACCGGGGAACCCGACCTGCGGAGAGTACGGATTGCTGCAGGCGATCAGGATCGAATCAGGAGACCTGCCGACCGCTGTCGGCGAGTCGAAAGACTACGAGACCGCCGTCGGAACGGTGACGATCACTGTCACGGAGATGGAGGGCAACGACGTCCGGGAGTTCGACATCGATCTCGATGGGTTCCTGGCGAGCACGATCATCGTGAAGGGCGGGCCGAAAGCGAACATCTGCAGGCGCATCGAGAACGACGAGCTCCAGCCCGTGACGGCGGGGGAGGGACTTGGCGCACCGCTCGGAGCCGGCAAGGGCGGCGAGGAGCGATACGGCGTCAGTCACATCGACGTCTGTTATGACGCCGAGACACCGGATCCCGGAGATCCCGGGGAGCCGGAGACGAAGTGCTTCGAGCCGTCGACGACACACTACGTGGGGCTGGAATGGTGGCTTCCGTGTGCGGTCGGCAACGAGGTCCAGACCGACACGGTCGACGTCGATCTCGGGTTCTACACCGAGCAGTGTCGCCACAACGAATCGCCGGGTGTCGAGAACGAAACCGACGACGTCGGCGATGGGAACGGGGGCGAGGACGGAGAATCCGGGACCGAAACCGAGGACGGCACGAAAGAATCCGACGGAGGGAGCGGATCGTGATCCGGATTCGTCGGTCGTCCGGCGGGCGAGTAGATAGGCCTGCAGTGGGCGGTAGGAGGGGTATACCATCCGATCTCGAACCGGTAGGAGACCCATGCATATGTCGGGAGAGCCCCATCCACCTACCTGAACAGGGAGGGTCGACTCCCGGCGTGGAGCGCCGGGGGACGGCCGGCCGTTTCAACGGGGATGAACGAGACGAATGACGAACCAGAACCGATCGACACTGACCCGACGACGAGTCCTGGCCAGCGTGGGGAGCGTCGGCATCGTCGGGTTGACGCTCGGTCGGGGACTGACTCCGAGCCGAACCGCCACCGATCCCGATCAGTACACACGCTACACGTACGCGGCCACTACCGATCCCGGAGATGGACCGCGGATCCGCGTCGCCTGGAACAGCACCTACAACGGGGAGCCCGTAGTTGGCGAGCCGACTGAAACGAACGGGGACGACGGCGATTCGGAGACCCCCGTCGAGTCGAACGACACGAGCCGGAACGGCAGTGACTCGAGTACGACCAGCGAGCCGGCCCTCGACGGCTTCGACCCGAGCGTTTCGGGACCACTGATCAACGAGTCGAACGTGCTTCCGGGTGATTCCGGAACGACGGCGGTGGGGCTGTACCCGGAGGAGATGGATGCACGCGTCCGCCTGTTCGTGACGGACGGGAGCGGGGACGGTCCGGTCTCGGGAGCACTCGCCGAGGCGATCGACGTGGCGCTGTGGTACGATACCGGCTTTTTTGGGATCGGCGGCTGTCAAGGGACGGAGTCGGTGCCCGACGACCCGGCAGTGGAGACGACGCTTCGCGATCTGGGCGATCGATACGGTCCCGATGGCGATGGGTTCGCCATCAAAAACGGAGTCGAGGACTGCCTCGAGGAGGGAGAGCACATCTGTTTGGGGTTCGCCTGGCGGATCGACGAATCGATCACGAACGCCTACCAGGGCACGTCGGCGAGCTTCGGGCTCCAGTTCCGGGCCGAACAGTGTGGCGGTGAACTATGAGCCGAGAGCCACTTCGCCTGAGTCGTCGCCAGGTGCTCGCGGGCGTCAGCGGAATGGGCACGTTCGGAGCCGCCGGGGGCGCGGCAAGCGCCGCGTATCTCTCCGATCGCGAGAGCGTTTCAAGCACACAGGGAACCGGACAGGTCGGTCTCACAGTGACGTGTGGCCCCTGTGTGACGGGCAACGGCGTGACGAAATTCACGTTCGACGACCTCGATCCCGACAGTGAGGAGGAGGAAGAGGAACGCTTCGAATTATCTATCGACGGGAACCCGATCCGAGTCTGGCTTCGAACCACCTGTCCGCCGGCGGTCGACCCGCTCGGGGAAGCCCTTGAGGTCCGGCTGTGGGTCGAAACGAACTGCGGAGATCCCGGCGGACGACGAGATCTCCATCCGAACGGCGGATGGACGACGTTCGCGGCCCTTCGTGAGGAACTCGCGAGCGGAATCCGCGTGGACGATCCGGCCGATCCGTGTTTTTCGGCGGACGACGATCCGTGTCTTCACTTCGAGTACCGACTTTCGAATGACGCGGCGTGGGCGGCGAGCGCGGAAAGCGAGTTGACGTTCGAATTCGTGGCCGAACAGTGTCGTCACGTCCCCGAATCGAACGCGACACAGGAAGCGTTCCCGACGCCGAACTGCCCCGATCTCAACTGTTCGACGTGCGACAAACTCGGAACGATCAAACTCCAGGACGATCGGCTCGTCCCCGGCAAGACGTACACGCTCGACGGCGACGACGAACACGAGATCGAGGTCCTCCAGGTCACGGACGCGGTGGACGCAGTGGACAATCAGGAGAACCGTGAGACGGTCTGTGTCGACTTCCGGCTGTTGAAGGACGGCGAAGAGTCGGCGGCACCGCCGATCTGTGAGGTCTCGATGAATAGCGGATCCGTGAGTCATGAGATCGATCCACCGCTCACCCGAACTCGGGGACGGATCTGTACGCCCAGTGACGGAGATGGGGGCGACGGCTCTCGACCGGGGATCACCTCGATCACCGTCTCGACGTGTGCGGACGGTGGCGGAAATAACGGAGGTGACCACTCATGAAACGCCAAACGGTAGTACGCGGGCTGGGACTGATGGTGCTTCTTGCACTCGTCGTGCCGTTCGTGATCTACGCGATCCCGGGCGTGGTCGGCGCCGAGTACAGCTTCGTGGTACTCACCGGGAGCATGTCCCCCGCGATCGAGGCGGGAGACGTCGTCATCGTCGACGAGACCGATCCGGGGACCGTCGAGACCGGGGACGTGATCACCTTCGTACGCGGGAGTTCGGAGACGCCAGTGACTCACCGCGTGGTGGACGTGGAGGGTGACGGCAACGACCGGAACTTCGAGACCAAAGGCGATGCCAACGAGGACGTCGACGCAAACCCAGTTCCCCCCGAGAACGTCCTCGGAACGGTGCTGATCACCATCCCATACATCGGATACGTCATCCAGGCGGCCAACTCACAAACCGGATTTATCCTGCTCGTCGCGGTTCCGATCGGGCTGTTAGTCGCGACGGAACTGTGGTCGCTACTGGTCGCGAGCCATCGGTCGCCCGGAGCCACCGCGAAAGCGGCCGAAGCGGCCGTCGACGAATCGGGGATGAAGTCGGACGGAACGGAGACGAAAGCGCCGTCCGCGGCCGAGGCCAACGACGACGACGCGGAGCGAACCATCGACACCGATGCGACGGCGAACTCCGCAGATGGGGCCGTGTCCGGCGGTGTCGTCCTTACCGAGAACGACCTCCAGTTGTCGACGGGAGTGTTGGTCGGGATCGTCCCTTACTGCATCTACGTCGCGTGGGAACTCCAAACGACCCTTACCATCACGGTGGCGTTCGCGGCCACGCTCTCGGCGATCGCGATCGGAGGAACCCTGGTCTCGCTTCGATTGAGCGGCGGCGATGGTGACGACATGGATCCGGAGTCGAATTCCGATGGATCTGACGGAACGGAGGAGACGATCGGAGCGGATGAGGCAGGCGAAGCGGACGAGTCGCCCGGAACGGACGCGCCGAACGCGACGGTGGGATCGGCCGGAACGGTCGGATCCGGGACCGGCGGGTCGGACGGATCGGGGAGCGTCACGGACGGCGGCGAGCCCGCAGATTCCGGCCGCAATCCCGAGTCCGTCGCGCCGATCGATGGTTCCGCCCCGTCGACGGAGGCGGAGAACGAGGACCGCGTCGAGATCCCGGTGGTCAACGGAGCCGATCCCGGCGAGTCGATGATCGGCGGCGATTCGAGGTCCGACGGCAGGATGACCGGGGAGACGGTCGCCGGGAAATCGGCTGGCGATGACGCCTCTCGAGGTACGACGGCTCGGAACGGAGAGGATCAGAAATGACAACTGAAAGATACGGTCGATTTGCGGTCGTGGTCGTCAGTCTATGCGTCACGCTCGCCGCCTTCGGCGGCGGCGCGGCGACGGTGGCGCTGTTCGGCGATTCCGCCTCAGTGAGCGGAACGATCGAGACGGGTGAAATGGGAGAGACGTTCTCGATGGACGTCGTGGATCGGAACACGGGGCCGAGCGGGAACGTGCCGACCGGGCCCGAGATCCAGAAGAACAAGAAACCCGACGAGGACACCGAAGAGGAGGACAAATCCGGCGATAAGGATGCCGACGGTGAAGGCGAATCCGGAAACGAGGACGACAAAACCCCCGACAAGCCCGACGACAAAACCCCCGACAAGCCCGACGACAAAACCCCCGACAAGCCCGACGACAAAACCCCCGACAAGCCCGACGACAAAACCCCCGACAAGCCCGACGACAAAACCCCCGACGAAGAGGACAAAACCCCCGACAAGCCCGACGACAAAACCCCCGACGAAGAGGACAACGAAGGCGAAGATCCCGAGAAAAACGTCAATAACGGGGGCGACCCCGGCGAGGACGAGAACACCGGCGAGCCTGGCGAGAACCCCGGCGAAGACGACGCCGAAACGAACGAGCAAGACGAGGGGAGCGGTGAGAACGAGGACGGTGACCCCGAGAGAGAGGGCGGCGACGACGAGACGGACGCTGATGCAGACGGTGACGACGATGACGCAGACGACGACACCACCTCGAACGGAGACCAGTCCGGCGGAGATGCAACGAACAGTGGTGGATCCGGCGACGGTGGAGACGGTGGCGATGGCGGATCGTCGGGCGATAGCGACGGCGGCAACTCCGACGACGGAGACAATTCCGACGGCAGCAGCGGTGGCGAAAGCGGCAGTTCCGAAACCGGCTCCGACGCCGAGTCCGGCACGGAGTAAGTAGCACGCACACACACGGTCGGAGCGAGCGTTTATCCCGGATGGAGCAACTATCCACGGGTATGTCCGTCGCCGGTCCACCCGTTCCAGCCCTCGCCGAGCGTGCCGAGGCGTGTGCGAGCCGTTTGCGTGCCGCGAATCGTGTTCTGCTCGCTTCCCACATCGATGCGGACGGACTCACGAGTGCCGCGATCGCCACGAGCGCGCTCTCGCGGGCGGGGATCGATCACGAGGTCATCTTCGAAAAGCAACTCGACGAGGAGTCGATAGCAGCGATCGCCGACCGCGAGTTCGACACCGTGCTGTTCACCGATTTTGGCTCCGGACAGCTCGAGGCCATCGTCGAACGGGAGGCCGCGGGCGCGTTCACGCCAGTGATCGCCGACCACCATCAGCCCGCCGACGCCGACACCGAGTACCACCTCAACCCGTTACTGTTCGGGATCGATGGCGCCTCGGAGCTGTCGGGAGCCGGAGCGAGCTACGTGCTCGCACACGCGCTGGATCCGGAAAATCGAGACCTCGCGGGGCTCGCTGTCGTGGGCGCGATCGGGGACATGCAGGGCGGTACCGAGGGGCTTACCGGGGCGAATCAGGGGATCGTCGACCACGCCGTCGCAGCCGGAGTGCTCGATAGCCGGACCGACCTCGCACTCTACGGAAAACAGACCCGACCGCTACCGAAGCTGTTGGAGTACGCGAGTGACGTTCGAATCCCCGGCGTCTCGAACGACGAGGCGGGGGCGATCGCGTTCCTGTCGGATCTCGATCTGGAGTTGCGATCCGACGACGGAGAGTGGCGACGATGGGTCGACCTCGACGACGAGGAACGGCGCGTGCTCGCGAGCGGGTTGATGAAGCGGGCGGTCGCCTCCGGCGTGCCCGCGGACCGGATCGAGGAGCTCGTCGGGACGTCCTACACGCTCACAGCCGAGGAACCCGGCACCGAGCTTCGTGACGTCAGCGAGTTCTCAACGCTGCTCAACGCGACTGCCCGGTACGACCGCGCCGACGTCGGGCTCGCGGTTTGTCTCGGCGAACGCGACGATCCCCTCGAACGCGCACGAACACTCCTTGGGAACCATCGGCGAAACCTTTCGGAGGGACTTCAGTTGGTGAAAACGGAGGGAGTGACCCACGAGGAGCATCTCCAGTGGTTCGACGCCGGATCACGCATTCGCGAGACGATCGTCGGGATCGTCGCCGGGATGGCGATCGGGTCGCCTGCGGTCGACTCCTCGAAGCCGATCGTCGCGTTTGCACGGAAGGACCCGGATCACGTGAAGGTGTCTGCACGCGGCTCACACCGGCTGGTTCGGGAGGGGCTCGATCTGTCGGCCGCGATGGGCGAGGCGTCCCGGGCCGTCGGCGGCGAGGGCGGCGGTCACGACGTCGCTGCCGGTGCGACGATCCCGGACGAGACACGGCAGGAATTCCTGGAGACCGCAAACACGCTCGTGGGCGAGCAGATCGGGTGAACATTTCGTGGGTTGGCGGATGGTGAACGTTCCGTCGGCAAGCGGAAGATGAATGTTCCGTCGGCAAGCGAAAGGTGAACAGATTGGTGATGGCCCGAGACGACACCGTCACTCTTCGTACATCGACTCGAACTCCGCGGCATACCGATCGACGATGGCCGGACGCTTCTTCTTCATCGTCGGAGTGAGCAGCCCGTTCGATCGAGAGAACGGCTCGGGGACGAGCCGGAATCGCTTGATCCGTTCGTGGGGTTCGAATTTCTCGTTGACCCGATCGATCTCGGAGGCGATCCGTTCGCGAGCGCGATCGTCACGACAGATCGCCGATCGGTCCTCGGGGAGATCGACCCCAGTATCGGCGGCCCACGCCTCGATCGCCGCGACGTCAGGGACGACGAGCGCGCTGACGAACTTCCGGGAGTCACCGACGACGAGACAGCTCTCGATCAGTGCACGGGCCGAGAGGGCATCCTCGATCGGGGCCGGAGCGACCGTCTTGCCGGTCGAGAGGATGAGCAGTTGGTCGGCACGCTCGCGGAACTCAATGTAGCCGTCCGGTCGGAGTTCGACGACGTCGCCGGTGCGAAACCGACCGTCGTCGGTAAACGCCTCTCGGGTCGCCGCGGGGGCGTCGAGATAGCCGTTCGTCACCTGCGGACCATCGATCAGGAGCTCCCCAATGTCGCCGTCATTGGCGGGGTCGAGGCCGTCGCCGACCGACCGATCGAGCGTGACCTCGGTGTCGATGACGGGCGGCCCGATCGTTCCGATCTCGGGGGCATCGGGGGGGTTGAGCGTAACGACTGGTGAGGTCTCGGTGAGGCCGTATCCCTCCAGGATCGGGACGCCCATCGCGTGATAGCGTTCGCAGAGATCACTCGAGAGCGGTCCGCCGCCGGAGATGAAGAAGTCGATCTCCCCGCCGAACGCCTCCCGGACCGAGGAGAGAACGAGTGAGTCAGCAAGCGAGTGTTTGGCCGAAAGAACCGCGCCGGAGCGGTCGGTTTCTCGGTAGTCCAAGCCGATCGCGAGGGCCCACTCGAAGAGCCGCCGCTTGATCGCGGAGTCGGCGATCCGATCGCGGATCGCGGCATCGAGCTTCTCATAGACGCGGGGAACGCCGGTCGCGACGGTCGGGGAGACGAGCGAGAGGTCCTCGGCGAGCGTGTCGGGAGCCTCGGCGTAGGCGACGGTCGCTCCGGCCGCGAACATCAGGTAATGACCGACCAGCCGCTCGAAGACGTGAGCGAGCGGAAGGTAGGAAAGCGAAGTGGATTCGGAACCGAGATGTGGTGTTCCGGGCTCTTTGCCCGGCGAATCGGCGTGCCGGCGCGGGCCGAGACGGGTGTAACACTGGGCGAGGTTCGAGCGGAGGATTCGGTGAGTGAGCATCACGCCCTTCGGTCGACCGGTCGTCCCCGAGGTGTAGATGAGGCTCGCCAGATCGTCCGTTCCTCGCTCCGCGAGCCAGGCATCGTAGGCATTCGGATCGAACGCTTCCGATCCGCGCTCGTGGAGATCGCCGAGGGAGAGGATCGGGACATCGAGGGGATCGAGGTCGCCGGAGTCCGCCGACGTATCCGGGTCGACCGATTCATCTGGCTCGGTCGACGTATCCGGGACGGTCAACTCATCCGGGTCGGCCGCATCGGCTTGATCGACCGCATCGACTCGGTCAAGCGAATCGTCCGGGATCACGTCCATGGTGACGATCGCCTGCAGATCGTGGTCTAAGTCGGCTGCGACCTCACGGATCCGCTCGACGTGTTCGGCGTGTTCGGCGATGACGACGGTCGACGTCGAGTCGTCGAGGAGATGTTTGACTCGGGAGGATGACGCCGATGGATAGACAGTCGTGACGACGCCGCCGGCCGCGAGGGCGGCGAAATCGGCCTGTGCCCACTCCATCCGCGTCCGCGCGTAGATGGCCACGCGGGAGCCCGATTCGACACCGATCTCCCGAAAGCCGGCGGCGAGAGATTCGACTATCGATCGCATCCGGTCATAGCTGAGATCCGCATACGAGCCGTCGGGGGCGTCCGGGATGACGCCCGCCGCGACGAGTGAGCGGTCGTGGACCCCGCCCTTGTAGCGCTGGGCGATCCGATCGGCATATCGATCGGCACACCGATCGAACGTCCGCGATATCGTTGCCGGAAACGAAAGCCCACTCGAGAACTCCGCTTCCGCCTCCTCGTAGTTCATGTCGGATCAGTTCGCCGAAGCCGGGATAAGTGATCGGCCATCGACGGGGAAACTCGGTCGATCGGAGCCATCGGGAGTCATCGCTCCTCAAGGAACGACAGCACGCCACGAACGTTCAGCCCGACGTTCGCGCGGATACGTTCCTCGCTCCAGACGTCGGTTAGCTCAGTCGTCTCCTGGAAGTGACGCACGACCGCCTCGTCGTCGCTGAGTTCGGCGCGCTTCTGACGGACCGCCTGCACCCACTCGACGTACGTCCGCTTCATCGACGAAACGATCTCAGGATCGTATTCGCGCGGCCCGAAATGGGAAAAACAGAGCACCTCCGGATCGAGGTCGGCGATCGTCGAGGCGTCGGCCAGGGCTTGGTCGAGATCGAAGTTCGGCGGTGAGGTCGTTGGTCGTATCGTGTCCCGCCGAGGAACGTAGATGCCGCCCGCATCGCCAGTGAAGACGACACCATCGTCCGGTTCGTGGACGATCGTCTGGTGGGGGGCGTGCCCGGAAGCCTCGTATACATCGAGGCGACGATCGCCGAGATCGATCGAATCGCCGCCACGGAGACCGTCGATCCGCGCATCCGGGACCGGTTCGGGTTCGACGTGGTGACGCCACTGGTCGCCGACGATAGTCTTCGTCGCCGCCACGATCCGGTCGGGATCAACGAGGGAGGCAACGCCGCGCTCGTGGATCCGAATCGCCGAATTTGGATACCTGGCCGCGAGAAACCCCGCTCCGCCAGCGTGATGGAGGTGGGCGTTGGTCGGGAGGATCCAGGCGAGGTCGTCGGCGTCGATACCGAGAGCGGAGAGCGTCTCAAAGAGGAGATCGTGATTCGTCCCGATCCCAGTGTCGATCACGGCCGGGGCGGGGGTATCGTAGACGTAAACGGACCCGTAGCCGGTCGTCCCGTACATCCCGGTCTCGTGGTAATACAGGTCCTCGACGCCGCGGACCGCCTCGAACTCCCCCGGTTCGAGCCCGTGGCCGTCGGCGGCATGTTGGTGCTCGCGTCTCACACGGGAGTGTGTCTCAGGTGGTCGGTTAAGCGTTGTCGGTTACTTTGGGAAGATCGTCATCGACTGGGACTGCCGGAAACGGATCGGCGTCAGTATCGATATCGATCGTGCCGAGGATCAGGCGGGGGCAACGCCAACGGTGAGGAGGGTTCCCCACGTCCGGTAGCGGTCGACCATCGCCTCTCGCGTCTCCCAGTCGTCGATCGGAAATTCCTCGGCCGGCGGGATCTCGATCTCGCGGTCCGGTATCGTGTCCTGTTCGGCCACGAGCAGTCCGGCCTCCCGAAACGCCTCGCGATACTGTCGGCGGTCCCAAAGCGTCATCTCCAGTGAAATAGGATCTTGCCACTCGTGTGTGTGTTTGCTCTCAGCGAAGTAGTTCACTGCACAGTAGAACGTTCCTCCGGGTTTCAGAATACGTCGGATCTCCGAGAGCGTCGTGTGTGGGTCGGCGGCGTAGTAGAACGCTTCCATCGAGAAGACGTGATCGACGGAGTCGTCTTGAAAGGGAAGCGCACCGAAATCCCCGACGAGAAATTCAACTGCCTCGTCGTCAGTGTACTCGCGGGCGTTTCGAGCCATCTCCGGAGCGCCATCGAGACCATATCCGCGATCGATCCCCCGCTCGCGGAGGGCGCGGATCGCGTATCCCGACCCGGTGCCGAGATCGACGACGGCGTCGTCCGATTCGACGGGCATCCGGGCTAATGCGTGTTTAGCAGTGTGCCAGTGCCGCCGTTCCATCCCCCGATCGCGGCCGTCAGTCGCCCAGGCGTCGAATTCCTCGCGAACGCTCATACCTGACGTGCGGGCGGCCGAGTGAAAACTGGTTCGGACGGCCACATGTGGGAGCGATCCCGAGGTCCACCCTCGGGGCGGCGGGTTTTTGCCGGGAGAGAACGGACGCAATATATGAACCGACCGAAGGCGCTTCGTCGAGCGAACTTTCGGATCGCGGATTCGGCCCAGCAGGTCGTCGGGGGATTCCTGCTGGCCGGACCCTTCGTCGTGACCGAGGAGGTGTGGGTGCTCGCGACCGGGATGAACGCGATTCAGGCGGTCTTGACCGCCGGAGTCGTCGCCGCCATCGGTTATGCGGGATTGTACCGTGCGGATACCGGCCGGGATCCGGACGCGGAACGGGCGGTCGTGGGGATCCCGGTCCGGTTTCTCTCGTTGATGGTGGTGTCGTTCGGATCGGTGTTGTTGCTCGCGCTGCTTCTCGATGCGCCGGAGACGTTCCTGATCGACCAGGGAATGACGGGGAATACGGTGTGGATTACGACCGCAAAGGCGATCACGGTCGGTGCCGTCTTCAGCGTCGTCGGCGCGGCGACGGCTGATAGCGTGTTCTGAAGCGCTGGCAGAATCGGCATCCAGATGGCCGACAGTATTTCCGAAGCGCCGACGGCATCGGCACTGCGACGGAAACGCCATTCTCCGGATCACTTCGCGGCCAAAGGGCCTCCGCACCTGCAAATCAGTTAAGTTCGTCCGGAGGTAGCGGCGTGTATGGAGTACACGCTGGCCATCGAGAACGGCCCCGAGACGATTCCGGGGGGAACCGGACTGCTGTTGGTGCACCCAAGCATCGGGGAGACGGACCGGATCGATACGGACTTTCTAAAGGCCGATACCGACGCGTTCCTGGTGGTCTCGACGCGCACGACCGCCCGCGAGGTCGAACAGAAGCTCGAATACTACGACGTCGACGAGTCGAAGGCGACGATCCTCGATACGATCTCGGTCGAGCGGGGTTACTCACGGCGGTCCGGCGACGACGTCTACTACGTCGCCTCGCCGGATGACCTCGATGGTGTCGTCGACTCGATAGAGCGTTTTCTCACCGCACACGACGGCAAACGTCGCGTCTCCGTCGACTCGCTGACCGAGATGGCCTACTACGCCGACGAGGAGGCGACCTACGAGGCGGCCGCAGCGATCCTCGAACTGCTCGCCGAACACGACGCGGTCGGACTCTTCCATCTCTCGCGGGAGGTCCACGAGGAGGAGCGCATCGATCGGTTCCGAGAATTGTTCGACGGCGTCGTCGACTTACAGGCCGACGGCAGCGTGAGCGTCGAGATATAGCGTTTGTCTCGGCGGAGGGGATCGAATATCGAGACACTCACGGAACGTCGGCATCCAGGGCATCGAGGGTGCGTTCGGTCCACGCCACCGCGTAGTCGGGACCGTGTTCGAGATAGACCGACGCATCGAGCGCGGCGAACGGCGTCGGGAGATCGAGCCCGTGACGGACCGCAGAACAGGCGTATTCGGTTGCGCTGGCGAAGTCGGTCTCCCCTCGGGCGATACGTCCGGGAAGCGCTTCGAGGCGACCGGTCAACCGTTCGCCGGCATCCCTCCAGGCATCATGAAGCCGGTCGTGGTCTCCCTCCCAGGTCGCAAAGGTCTCACGGGTCACCAGACCGGTCCACGCATCGAAGAGGGCGTTAGCGATCTGATAGACGTCCGCCGGACCGGGCTCGCCGAGTGCGTCCGTTCCGCGTATCGCGGCATCGAGATCCCGGTAGCGCTCGCCGAAGAAGGGGAGGAAGTGCTCCGGAACGGGAGTTCCGTCGGGAGCCTCCGCGCCGATCTCGACGAGGGCACGCGCGATCAGGAACGCGAGGAAGTCATCCGGCGTGTGCTCCCCGCGGCGCTTGCAGATCACGGTCTCCGGCACGGTCTGGTCGGTCCAGACGACGGTGCCGTCGCCGGGCATGCCGACGGTGAACTCGCTGCCGCAGTAGCGATAGAGAACCGTGGGTGCGTCGTCGGGGAGCCACTCGGTCGGGTAGCTGGCGGGGTCGAGCCGGCCGACGAGGAGCCCGAGGTCCTCGGCTGCGGCCGGCGGAATCGTCTCGAAGTCCGCATCCGCATCGACGACCGGAGTTCCCGGTGCGTGCGTCGACCGGACGGCCTCGAGGTCCGCCGGGAGCTCGCGCGTGGAGAACATTCAGCCGAACGCGTACAGCAGGATGATGAGGATCGCCAGAACTGCCGAGGCGCCGACCGTTCCGAGAACGACCTTCGTTGGGGTGCTCATACGATGGCTCGGATCGCCGGTCGCTTAAATCCATCCGGTTCGCTCCGAGGGAGCGGCTTCGATCGGCGATGAGGATCGGCTTTACCGACCTCACTCGGCGATGGCGACCGACGTCAGCGCCATCGCTCGACGGTGACGATCGATCCCAGTGGCAGTGAGGGGCCACGGGGAAGGTGTTTTAAGTATCGGTCGGCCGATCACCGGCTGTGCGCGTACGAGACGCCGTCGAGGACGACGCGGAGGCGATCGCCGCGATCTCGGGACGGCCCGTCGACGCCGTTCGGGAGATGATCCACGACCGATCGATCCGCGTGGGCCTCCCGGACCGCTCCGACCAGAATGACCGCTCCGATCCGGACGAGAAGAGTCGCCCCGATCCGATCGGATATGTGGCCTTTGACGCCCGGAGGGATACGGTCCACGTGACGGGATTCGGCGGGAGCGAGGAGGCGATCACGCGACTGTTCGAGGAACCGAAGCGCTTCGCGTCCGGCGAGGGGTTGTCACTCGAGGTGATCGTCGATCAGGACGAAACCCGTCATCGAACCCTACTCGAGGAGGTCGGATTCGAGCGGGCCGGGGCCGGGCCTCGGTTCGAGGGAACGCCGACAGTTCGCTACCGAATACCGGCCAACGACCGAGAGAAGTGACGACGCTCACGAGAACTTGCGGACGGTCATATCGAGCGTATCGAGATCGAGGATGGGGGCGAATCCGGCGTCGGGATCGATGTTGACGGACCGCTGGAAATCGGTCTGTGCCTGCCAGCAGCCGGAGTTGACCGCGAGCACGTTGTGGTATTTTCCCCAGCCGAGTTTGTGAACGTGGCCGGTGTGAAACACCTCGGGGACGTTCTCGATCACGAGGTGATCACGCTTCTCGGGGGCCACCCGCGTGTGACCGCCGAACTGCGGGGCGACGTGACGTTTCTTGAGGAGGTGATACATCGCTCGGTGGGGTTCGTCGTAACTCGCCTTCTCGGCGGGCAACTCGGCAATGACTTCATCGAGCGAGACGCCGTGATACATCAACACGGAGACGTTCTCGACGGAGACGGCGGCCGGGTTCGAGACGATCCGCGAGTCGTGTGCGGACATGATCTCCCGGAGTTCCTCGTCGAAGGCGGGTTGGGGTTCAGCGAGACGAACTGCATCGTGGTTCCCGGGGATCATCACGATCTCGAGATCATCGGGGACCTCCTTGAGGTGTTCCGAGAACTGCTCATACTGTTCGTAGATGTCCACGATGTCGAGTTCGTCGTCCTGATCGGGGTAGACGCCGACGCCCTCGACCATGTCACCGGCGATGAGCAGGTACTCGATCGACTCAGCCTCGGCGGTGTGAAGCCACCCCGAAAACGACTGCCAGGCCTCACGCATGAATTCCTGGGAGCCGACGTGAATGTCCGAGATGAGCGCCGCCTGCACGTGTCGGTCCGCGAAGCTCGGCTGAAACGTCCGGGGTACGTCCGGGAAGTGAATCGAATCCGCAAAGAGGATCCCGGCGTCGTCGGCGAGCGTCCCCTCGATCGCGAGACATTCGTCCAACAGGATCTCGTCGACGAAATCGGCGATCCCCTTGTCCTTCATTATCAATGCCGGAAACGTTCCCGTGGTGTCCTCCAACTCGACGAGCCAGTGGCCGGACTTCGTCGATCGGACGTCGTTGACGAGGCCGATCATCGCCGCATCGCTTCCTCCCTGCATGTCCGCGATCGCGCTGGCCGGCCTGTGATTGACGCGACCGCCCAACAGCGTCGAGAGCCGTTCGTATCTGTCACGAAACGTCCTGACGAAATCCGCGTACTCGCCCGTCCCGGTGCTTCGGCCAGTCATGTCGTTGGCGATTTCGATCGCTCGTTCGGCGGAATTCGTTCGCTCGGTTCGATCGTGATCCGAGTCTCGATCGTGGTCGTGACCCCGATCGTGATCTCGTTTCTGATCGTGATCCCGGGAAGGAGCCGTATCTCGATCGGGAGTGTTACCGATCACTGATTCCTCCTCGGGGGTATCGACGAGTTCGGATTCGGGGTCGGATTCGAGGTTGGATTCGGGTTCGCTCTCCTGATCCGACCCCTTCGTTTCAACTGGAGATCGCGGTTCAGATTCGCCTGATTGATCGGGGATCGTTCGAGTCGAAACGGAGGGGTCCGACGGCGTGACCGATCGAACGTGGTCGACGGTGATCCGAAGCGTCTCGTCGGGGGCGTTCTCGACGACGACCTCAAGCGTGGCGGCGGGATCGCTAGTGTTGGCGATCAGTGTGACAGCCTCGCGTTCGACATTGTACCCCCGATCTGCGAGTTCGGCCACGATCCGTGAGGGCGTCTCGAGTGGCACGTCTTACCGGATGGGAAGCGAGCCCAAAAGAATGCCGAAGGGGCGAAAGCAACCCGACGTCGTCGAACAACCCAGAACCTTGAAACCAGAACATGCCGAACGGAGGGATAATGGGCCCCGGAGGACGTCGATCGGACGAGCCACCTAGCGACGATACGGAGACGGATGACGTCCGATCCGAGGACTCCGCGGGGGAAGCGTCGAACTCGAAGCGATCCGGACGGGAAGACGCCGACTCCGGAACGCTCGACTCCGACTCCGGAACGCTCGACTCCGACTCCGAACGCGAACCCCCCGCCCCTGACGGATTCGAATGGAATCGGAACGGGGATTCGAAGGACGAACGAGTCGATCGCACCCCGACCCGGAACGGAACGGACGACGGTCGAGGACGGAACGGAACGGACGACGATCGAGGACGGAACGGAGGTCCCACTACTCGGGGAGGGGAGGATTCCGAGGATCCGATTCGACGGTTTTTCGCGGCAAATGAGGGACCGGCAATGTGGATCCGGGAAGTCGCAACGAGCGTGTTCATCGTCCTCCTCATTGGGGCACTCCTGTTTGGGGTGAGTGGGGTGTGGCCGCCGATGGTAGCGGTCGAATCCGGCAGCATGGATCCGAACATGGTGAAAGGCGACCTGATCGTAGTCACGGAGCCCGGACGGTTCGCCCCGGAGGCGGCAACCAACGACGTCGGGGTCGTTCCCTACCAGCAGGCCAGAACGGTCGAGTATCGAACGTTCGGTTCCTACGGGTCGGTGGTGGTATTCACCTATCCGGGACGGGTCGGATCACCAATCATTCACCGGGTTCGATTTCACGTGGAGGAAGGCGAAAACTGGGTCGATCGGGCCGACGATCGACATCTCGGGGCCGAGGAGTGTTCGGAGATCGTCTACTGCCCGGCACCACACTCGGGATATATCACGAAAGGTGATAACAACGCACAGTACGACCAGGCCAACGGCGTCTCGCCGCCGGTACAACCCGAGTGGATAACGGGAGTCGCACGCGTCCGGATCCCGTATCTCGGGTGGCTCCGATTGATCGCGACCGGCGAGGCGACTACCGAGGAGTTCATCAAGACGGTAACCTCGGGATCGGGGACGATCGAGATGATCGACGACGGGTCGGGAGGACTTGGACCGACTGACGGGCCGGGAGGGTTCGGACCAACCGATGAGAATGGTCCAACAATACTGGCGATTGGGGGAGCCGCAGCGATCGTGTATGGGCGGAGCCGACGGACGTGAACGATCTCAAGAGATCGCGAGTCATCTCAAGGGATCGACGATTCCGAGGTGTGGACACCCTCGACCGGACTGGATGGACTTCACCGGACTAGATGGATTCGACCGGGTTGAATAGACTCGACCGGGTTGGATAGACTCAACCGGACTGAATGGACTCAATCGGACTGGACGGCCCCGTCCGGACGGCGGAGACGCAGGATTAGTTGTCGAATCGGGCCTGAACGAACGGCTGGGCGTTCTCGATGTCGCCGAGTCGGGAATCGGATAGGAGGACGGCTTCAGTCTCGTCGATCGGCACGGAAAGTCCCATCTCCTTGGTACGGCCGTATCGGCCCTTCGAGACGACGACGGCGTTGACGATCCCCAGCATATCGAGTTCCGAGATGAGATCGGTCACGCGACGCTGGGTGAGCACGTCGGCGTCGATCTCCTCACAAAGGCGTTTGTAGATGTTGAACACTTCGCCCGTGTTGATGTTGTGAACGCCGTTCTTCTCGAGGAGGATGATCGAAAAGAGGACGATCTTGCTTTGGGTGGGAAGCGTTCGGACGACCTCGACGACGCGGTCGAGTTCGATCTTGTCCTGTGCCTGTCGAACGTGTTCTTCGCCGACGATCTCGGCCTGCGACCGTTCGGCCAACTCGCCAGCCGTCCGGAGGAGATCGAGTGCGCGCCGGGCATCGCCGTGTTCCTGGGCGGCGAAGGCCGCACAAAGCGGGATCACGTCGTCGGTAAGCGCGTCGGATTTGAACGCGACGTCCGCGCGGTGCTGGAGGATGTCGCGAAGTTGATTTGCGTCGTAGGGGGGAAAGACGATCTCCTCTTCTCCCAGGCTCGATTTGACGCGGGGATCGAGGAAGTCGGTGAACTTCAGGTCGTTCGAGATCCCCATGATCGAGATCCGGGAATTTTCGAGTTCCGAGTTCATCCGCGAGAGGTTATAAAGCGTGTCGTCGCCGGACTTCTCGACGAGCTTGTCGATCTCATCGAGCATGATGACCACGACGCGCTCGTGGTAGTCCACTGCCTCGAAGAACGTCGAGTAGACACGATCGGTCGGCCATCCGGTCATCGGGACCTCCGTCATGTTCTCTTCGTCGTCCTCGAGTTCGGCGATCCGGTCGTCGATCGCCTCGACATCGTCGAACTCGGTTCCGTCAAACGGATCGGAGCTATCGGCAGTATCAGTGCCGTCAGAGCGGTCGGATTCCTCGGGGACGGATCCCTCATCGACACGCGATCGAAGTTTCTGAAGCTCCTCGATCCGTTCGTGGATAACCGTCTCGTTCTTTTCGATGAACTCGTTCGCGAGCTGCGCGAGCACGCGGTACTGGGTGTCAGTCACCTCACAGTTGATGTACTGGACCTCACAGGGGACCTCGTACTTCTTCGAGGTGGACTCGAGTTCGTTGGAGACGAACTTGGCGGAGGCGGTCTTTCCGGTGCCGGTCTTGCCGTAGATCAGGATGTTGGAGGGGGTCTCACCACGGAGTGCCGAAACGAGTATCGTAGCCATTCGGTTTATTTGATCGGTCCGATGTGGGAGTTCGCGTGGCGTGTAGGAGGGACGAAGGACTTCCTTGTTCTCGAAGATCGGCTCACCCGACAGGAGATCGTCGAAGAGGCCCTGGCTCTGTTCCTCCTCGTCTTCGTCATCGAGAACGACGCCGTCGATATCGACGTCCGGAGAGGAGCGATCTCGACTGGAGGGCGAGTCAACGTCGATCGAAATCGATCGATCGGTTTCGGAGCGACCCGGATTCGTCGAGTCGTCCACGTCCGTGGCGGAGAGCGTACCAATCCCAGAATCGATGTCGGAATCAACGCCAGTACCGGTGTCAGTATCGACTCCAGTACCGGTGTCAGTATCGTCGTCGGTATTCGACTCCGGTCGGTCCGTAGATGGATCCTTTCCTGTCGAGTTATTCGAGTCGCTTATGTCGATCGTCTCCCCCTCTGTTGTATCGTTTTGACCCATGTCAAACCCCTCCATTTCATGTGGAGAACACCCCGAAAGGAGCGGAGATATCGGCGTTGGGCGGCGTGAGCCCAATGTAGACGTGATAACGCTCAAGGCGGGGCGTCCAGATGATGCAATCGAAACAGATGTGTACATACGATAAAAGTATTGCCCTCTCCAATTGAAAGGAGGGTGGGACAACGAGAGATACCTACCGACATCCAAAGGAAGGGACCAAAAGCAGGCAGTTCATCCGCCAAATCGTCGTAGAAGAATCCGATCGGTCGTGGAGGAACCCGATCGTTTCCTTGGATTCCTAGTCAGTCCGTTTCCCAGGCCCCGGTCGGTCCGTTCAGTGAAGTTAATTCCCGTTCAGTGGAGTCGATTCCCGTTCAATGGAGTCAACCCAGGTCATGGGAGATCAGGATCGACTTCAGAGCCGATCCAACCGAACCAAACCAAACCGACCAATCGGTTCACCAATCAACCGGCCAATCGGCCGAGCCATTAACCGACCAATTCGACGAAGGTGATCCCCCCCCCCCACCCCTTCGTTTCGGGTGGAACGGACGAAGGAGGGTCGTGATGTGAAGCGGATCCTGAGAACAGTTTAAATACATAAAATAAGAATATAAAATAAGTAGATTGGTGGTGGTATTATACTTAATTCTGCAATACGGGTCCGTTTCTAGATGTTCTATAATAAAACTACCGTTATTATAATACCCTCGACCACCACTCTCCCCCATTGATTCCGAGTTCCACCCGAAACGAAGGGGTGGGGGGCGGGAGAGGAGGGGAGGAAAGTGAGAGAGGGGAGATCGATCCCGACGGATCATCGATCCTCACCGTGTCTGACGCAGTTCTTAAGTGAGAGCGGCGTGGAAACTGCGGTATACTCCCCGCACGGTCGCAGGGACGGAGGCCAGGATGGGACTGCTCACGAACCTCAAAGACAGTATCTCGCGAGTCTCTGACCGGCTGTTTGCGGATGACGAGCCGAAGCGGATCGGCATCTATGGACCCCCAAACGCCGGGAAAACGACGCTCGCGAACCGTATCGCCCGAGATTGGACCGGCGACGCCGTCGGTCCGGAGAGCCACATACCCCACGAGACGCGACGGGCTCGCCGCAAGGAGAACGTCGAGATCGAACGGAACGGACGTACCGTGACGATCGATATCGTCGACACGCCCGGGGTCACGACCAAGGTCGACTACACGGAGTTTCTCGATCACGACATGGAAAAAGACGACGCCGTCCGCCGCTCCCGTGAGGCCACCGAGGGCGTCGCCGAGGCGATGCACTGGCTTCGAGAGGACGTCGACGGCGTTATCTACGTTCTCGACTCCGCGAACGATCCGTTCACCCAGGTCAACACCATGCTCATCGGGATCATCGAGTCACAGGACCTCCCGGTGCTCATCCTCGCGAACAAGACCGATCTCCCCGACGCGAGCGTCAAGCGAGTTGCAAACGCCTTCCCCCAACACGAGACGATCCCGCTTTCGGCCTTGGAGGGTGACAACATGGACGAAGTGTACGACAAGATCGCGGAGTACTTCGCATAATGCCCGAAGCAACACCCGACGATTCTCCGGACGGACCTCCTGGAGGATCGAACGTCGACGATGCTGACGATGACGATGGCGTGCGGATCGACCTGATAAGCGGCGCCAGGATGGACGGACTCACCGGCATGGAGAAGATACGGCTCATCCTCGATGGCGTCCGCGACGGCAACATCGTCATCCTCGAGGAGGGACTCTCACCCGACGAGGAGTCAAAACTCATCGAGGTCACGATGACGGAGATCAGCCCCGACGACTTCAGCGGGATCGAGATCGAGACGTATCCGAGATCCGATACCGGTGAGAAGACGCTTCTCGATCGCATCATGGGCCGTGAGTCGACTCAGAAGCTCACCGTCATCGGTCCGGCGAACCAACTCAAAACGCTGCATAAAGACGAGACGCTCATCAGCGCACTCGTCTCCCGCCGGTAGATGCCCCACCAGTGTATCGAGTGTGGCCGAACCTTCGCTGACGGCTCGAAGGAGATGCTGTCCGGATGTCCCGACTGCGGCGGCAACAAGTTCCAGTTCAAACCTCGATCCGCGATCGATCCCGAGAATCGGTCCGGTGGCTCCTTCGAATCCGACGATAGAGCGACGTCCGCGGACGCACGATCATCCGACTTCGGTGACGACGACGTCGACGATAGCGAGGTCGATCCCGACGAAGCGTCGGTCGTCGATCAGGACACACCGGTTGCCGAGGATGACGCCCAAGCCGACGCGCGCTCTGCGGTCGTCAGTTCCGATGAACTGTCCGTCGCGAGGGAGTCCGATGCCTTCGGTTCCCCCGACGATCCCGCCTCTGATCGGCCCGAAGAAGCTACAACGACGTCACCCGAGGAAACTCCCTCGGACGAGACCGTCGTCCCCGACTCCGATCGTGATCCCGATCCGGAGCTTGCAGAGCTTCGCGAAAAACTCAACGACCAGTTCGAGAGCATTCGCATCGTCAGTCCCGGCCAGTACGAACTCAACCTGATGGAGCTATACGACAGACAGGAGTACATCATCTCGCTGCAGGAGGACGGTCGCTACGTCATCGAGATGCCCGGGGATTGGGGACCGGACGAGGACTGATTCACTCGGCGGTCATCGAGTCATCGGACTGGTTTACGGAGCGGTCATCGAGCCACGAACGTGCGGAAAACCGCCGGTTCACAGTTCGATCGTGGCTGCCGGCTCGCGGAAATCCGGATCGTATATCTCAAGCGACTGCGTACGCCACTCGATCGGATCCACGTCGACGGCCGAAATTCGTCTTGCCGCCTCCACGTCTCCACCGCGCGCGAGCGTGACGTGCGGGATGTACTCATCTCCTTCCATTCCGGCGACCGGATCGAAGATGCTACAGAGACGTCGATGCACTCGGTGGAGACCGTCGCTTTCCACGCGCAGATACACCACCGGCCCCGGTCCGCGTGTCGGATATCGGAAGTAATCGATCCCGGTGATCCGCAGATCGATCGGTCCGATCCCGGCGAGTACCGGTCGGATCCGCTCGCGAAGCTCGGCGATCGCGCGGTCCCTGCTCGCGGCCGTCCTCTGGCTGCTCCTCCCGCCCGCACCCCCGGTTCGTGATCCCCCCACTCTCACGTCGTCGACACTGATCCGTTTGCAGAGGAGCGTGCGCCGCTCGCGAATCCGATCAAACGCGACGAGACGTGGATGCAGATCGTCAGCGAGTCGGTCGACGGCCGGCGGAAGCGGGACGTTGAGGCTGAACATTCGAAATGGGCCGTCTCAGCTGGGGAATTAGAGGTTGTCCGTCAACCAGAGAACGATCACGACGATGAGGACGATCCCGATGACCATCGGAAGCGCGCGAAACACCGCGAAAGTGATGTTCAAAAGCAGGCTGAGTATCTCGAGGACGAGCCAGACGATCACGAGTCCGAGTACGATCTTCAAGAGGTCTTCGACGTCTATGCTCGCTCGGGTCATACCCGCTTTTGGGTGCCAAGCATCGAAAAGAATTGTGGCTTGGTCGACGGAATCAGTCAGCTAGCCGTTCGGAAGTCACATCATGAGACTCTGATAGAAGCCGAACCATGAGGCCCCAACAGAAGCCAAACCATGAGGAATCGATAGAATCGGAATCACGCACCTCCGATATACGGTGTGCACGCGCATCGGCTTCCATATGAGAAACCGATATACGGTGTGCACACGCATCGGCTTCCATGGGGATACACGCGTCCGTCAGAACTGATCGAGTACGACGCGTCTGTTTCGTCGCGTTCACGGCGTTTCTCGCCGTCTCATTCCTCGCGGTTCTCGTCATTCCAGGCGGCTCCGGAACCGCGACCGCACTCGATCTTGGGGGGGGATCGGTGGCTGCACAGGATATCGATGCTGACCGCGTGACCTTGCGGGCAAAGGTCCTCGAATCCGGGAATGCGGCCTGGCGGATCGAGTATCGAACCCGACTTGATACCGACGACCGTGAGGCGGCCTTCGAAGACCTTCAGGAGGATGTCCGGCAAAACGAGTCGACCTATACCGACCGATTCCGATCGCGGATGCAGTCGTCCGCCGATGCGGGCGCCACGGCGACCGGCCGGTCGATGACGATCCGCGACGTCTCCGTCGAGACGCAGCGTCGTGAACTTCCCGAGGCATACGGCGTCTTGATCTACGAGTTCGAGTGGACCAACTTCGCGGTCGTCTCCGATGACCGGATCACGGCTGGAGATGCGATCGCCGGTCTCTTCTTGGAGGAGGAGCAGCGGCTCACGCTCGCGTGGCCCGAGAGTCACGACCTCCAGAACGTTCGGCCGACGCCCGACGAGACGCGATCGGACTCCGTCACCTGGACCGGACCGACCGACTTCGCGAACGACGAACCGCACATCGAGACTGCTCCGTCGGGCGTTCTCGGAACCGGGATCGGCTGGCTCCCGATCGCTATTGCCCTGGTCGTCGTCCTCGTGTTCTTGGCCATCGTGATGGCGTATCGGCATCGCGGCCGAGATCGACGTTCCCTGGCCGGCGGCGATTCGGGTGAGGTGGCGGAATCGCCGGTGACGGAACCCGAAACGGAGAGGGAGGACGAATTCGAGTCGAAACCGGGAGGTGATACCGGATCGGGTGCGGCGGTCGGATCCGAGGCCGAGGAACTGTTGAGCAACGAAGAACGGGTTCTTCGCTTGCTTCGTGAACATGGCGGGCGGATGAAACAACAGGACGTCGTGCAGACGCTCGGATGGACTGACGCCCGAACGAGCCAGATCGTCTCCGACCTTCGCGATGAGGGGAAACTCGAAAGCTTCCGTCTGGGCCGTGAGAACGTGCTTCGGCTCCCCGAAGCGGACACCGTTGATCTTGCTGAGGGCGATACCGGCGGTGAGGACGCGGATGACGGACGCGATCACGGTGACCGTGCCGGCGACGGGGAAGCCGACGGCTGAGGGACAGTAGTGTAGACGTCGAACTTCTCCCGTGGCTCGTCGTTTTAGCGTCGGATTCGTATCTCTAGCGCCGGGCTCGTCGTTCTAGCATACTCCCGAGAATTCACGAATCGATCTCGTCGTGATATCGTCCGATCACGTCTCGTTTAGCTCGTGAAACTGATCGAGTAGGTCCTCCGCGGATTCACCCGACTCGTAGGTGATCGAGCCCCGGTAGTCGGTCCGCTCGTCGTCGAATCCGGCATCAACCACACCCGTCTTCTGCTCGCGACGTTCGTGTTCGTCTTCGTCATAGGCACCCATTGACATGGTATGCCTTCCATTAGCAATATCCATACAAATATGTAACGGTTATTCACGGGACATCTCCGGGATTTCGATCGCTCGCTCGTCGTCACGTCGCTTGTAACTGCGGTCGTCGCATCGAACGACCCGGTAGGCGCGTAGCCCTCAGTAGGCGCGTAGCCCTCCCGTTTTGGGGACGTATTTCCTCGGGGAGACCGGCGATCGTCATCCACATCGGAACCCATTACCGTTCTCATAGCCTACATAATCCGTGGCACGACCGCTCCGCTTTCGACGCGCTCCCGGCCGGTGGAGCGACGAATCCGTTCGCGACCGAATCGAACGCCCCCTCGACGAGAATCTCGGCGCACGCGGACGATCCCCGTGGTTCGCCCCGCCGTCGGGGTTCGACGCGCGCCGTTTCGAGATGGACGACGGCTCGATGGCGCTGTTCTGCTGGACGGACGACGATCCGGACCCGCCAAACGGTGCCGATTCGGGACCGGTTGGATACTGGATCGGCAATACCGAGACGCCGAGTTCCCTCTGGAAGACCGATAAGTTCGGTTTCGAGGAGGTCGCCTATTCCGTTCAGCGATGGGCCGAACGCGAACTACTCGCCGAATTGTCGATGGAGGAACCATGGATCGAGGCGTACCCACACCTCGCGTGGTTTTTCCTCCCAGTCTTCTGCTCGAAGGATGGCGCCGAGACGACCCGGCGGTTCTTTCGCGATCACGCCGCCGGGTTCCCCGACGCCGACCGCGAGGAGGTCCTGCCGTTTCTGGAGAGCGCGCTTCAACGGGGCACTCTCGATCCCTACCGCGAGGTGATGGCCGGCAAACTCGGCACCTCGCCTCACCTTGATCACGTCCGGATGAGCGCGGCGATCGCTGAGTACGTCGCCGCGGATATACTCGTCCGTGCCGGCTACGCGGTCACGCCGGAGATTGAGGTCACGACCGGCCACTCACTCGACTATCGTGCGTCCGCTCCCGACGATCCGGCGTCGTTTCTCGTCGAGGTAACCCGCCCCCAGCCCGTCTCGGGCAGATCTGCCGGCGATCCGGTCTCAGCAGTTCGGGACACCGCCCAGACGAAAACCGACGGCCAACTGGAGTCACACGGCGGCGGGGTCACCCTGTTCGTTGACTGCTCGTCGTTTCCCGACGACGACTGGCAGGCAGTCCTCGGCGAACGACCCGACGTTCGTCACCGCCCCGCCGTCGTCTACCGGGCCAGGCCCTCGGGGCACGTCGAGGGGTATCGGATCGGTTCGGTCCCGCTCGATCTCGATGAGACGATCGACCTCCGCGAGTAGGATCGGTCACCGTCGATTGCGACTTCGTTTTTCTCGATCTACTGGTGGTTTGATCAATACTGGTTCGGATCGTCCAACCCTTCAAACGGAGATCAGTATCCCTCCGGTCCTCAAAAAGGAGATATGTGAACTATCCCGACCTATCGCGCTCGGGCCTACTCGGCCCTCGCTTGTTGAGGTCGGGGCTTCCTGTTTCTGCGTCGGAGCTTGTACCCGAGGTGGGCACAGTGGTTCCAGACTCCGCAGGCGATTCCCCTTTACAGGCGGTTCGGAGTGTCCCACTCCTACCGATTGGACACTCGACCACAACCGACGTTGCACGCTTCTTGTCGCGTTTGAACAACGCCGAAGGCGTGGCGAGCATCGTACTACCGCATTCAACCGCCGGGGTAGTAAGGACACCGATTCACACGAAAATAAACGATGGCGGCGCTGTATCCCCACCCTACTCGCTTGTGCTTCCGACACCCGTCGGAAGCCCGGCGCTCGTTGAGGGTGGGGGCTTAGCGCCTGCATACAGCTAAAAGGAGATCGGCGTCGGACCGGTTCCCCCGATCGTGGCCGGATCGCGGTCGGAGTAGAACCGCCGTCCAACGCCGTAGTGACAGACTCCGGTTTGAATCGTCTCGTAGACTTCCTCGGGTCGATCGAACGTCTCCTCCCCGAACCGTGAAAGCACCTCCTCGAGTCGTTCGGACCCGCCCGCCAGATCGATCCGGACGTCGCCGTGCGCCGCGATTATCTCCTCGGTCGTCGCCGGATATTGGTGTTGTTCGAGCCGTTCTTTAATCTCGTTCAGTTCCATCAATAGCATATCCCTTCTCTACATTCTTAATCATTTTCCATGTATGTTCTTAGCCGATAGACATTATTTAATGATGATTAATGACATACGTCGGTTGGTGACATCCGACTCGGGGCGATGGCTTTCTGTACGGTCGTCCCTTCGATTCGGTATGCCCACTGGACCTGCACAGTCCGGTACCGATCGGCCCGCCGTTCCCCGCGAGAACCGGTCGATCGTCGCCGATCTCCACGTTCATACGACCGCATCGGACGGGACGCTCACCCTCTCGGAGATCCCTTCCGCAGCCGAGCGTGCGGGTCTCGAATGGGTCGCAGTCACGGATCACGATCGGATCCATCCCCGACTTCCCGAACCGGTCGTTGAACGGGAGGGAATCTCGATCGTTCGCGGCATCGAGCTTCGTGTTGACGCCGGTGACGAGCGGTTCGATCTGCTCGGCTACGGCGTCAAAGAGACCGACGCACTCGTCCGTGAGACCGAGCTCCTCCAGCGGGACCGCCGCGAGAGGGGGCGACGGATCATCGATCGCGTCCAGTCGCGACTCGACGTCCGACTCGATATCGAACCTCGTCCCGGGATCGGCCGTCCACATATCGCGCAGGCGATCGCGGATTCGCCGGCACCCTACGACTACGCGGACGCCTTCGCGGATCTGATCGGCGCCGATGGTCCCTGTTACGTTCCACGTCAGGTGACCTCTCTCGATCGAGGGATCGACCTGCTCTCTGAGTCGTGTGCGGTCGTCGCGCTCGCCCATCCGTTCCGGTATGGTGACGTCGACGCCGCGCTCGAACTCGCTCGAGAGTTGGATGCGGTGGAGCGGTGGTATCCCTATGGCTTCGACGTCGATCCCTCCCGGATCGATCGGCTTCTCGAACGTGGTGGACTCGACCTCCTCGCGACCGGCGGTACGGACGCCCACGATCGAACCCTCGGCGTCGCCGGTCTCACGCAGTCCGCGTTCGAACCGGTTCGACGCGCCATACTCGATCACGCCTCCGTCACCTGATCGCTTCTTGATCCAAGGTCCGACCGCTCCGCTCGCTTCTCGATCCCACGTTCAATTACTCCGCTCGCTCCCTCCCCGCCGCATACCCGGTCCACAAACCCGCGATCGGGCCGGAAAATTCCGTGGACAAGGCTAGGCTTAACCTTTCTCGGCCCCAACAATCAGGTATGTACTGCCACTACTGCGATCGGGAGGCTGCATACGAGGCCGAATCCGACGGCGTCACCGTCGGCCTCTGTCAGGTGCACTTCCGCGAGCGCGTGCAGGAACTGGCTGACTCCGACGAGCTCGAAACCCTCAAAGAGCACGTCGACGTCGAGGGTCCCGAGTAGTTCCCGAATCGGGCGACCGGGATGTCGAGTGAATCGTTCCGGCGCGAGCGAGGCGCTCCGTGCTCTTGGGTATACTCTCCGCTTCAGTTGTGATACGTGAATCTCGCCGTCCTGTGGTGTTCGGTTATCCGATTCGCCTGCTTCTAGCATCGGATGGTGATTTCACGTCCTCCGACCCTGATGGGACGATGTCTCGTGAGCTACCGTCCCGAAACTGCGGAGTTGGAGACCGGGCGAGTTCGCTATACCGTCGTCTCGTCGGTCGCCTCTCCTCCGGTATCGCTGTTACCCATCATCATCTGGATGAGGTCGTGTTCCGTTAGCGAGTCGATATCCCGCGTGCCCATATAGCGGCCCGACGCGAGGACGGCAGCGCGGTCGGCGACTTCGAACACCTCGTCGATGTTGTGGTCGATGAGGATGATCGTCAACCCCTCGTTCTGGAGCTGTTTCACGAGGTCCAGAATCCGATCCACGGCCTCGACTGACAAGGCGCTCGTGGGCTCGTCAAGTATGAGCACGTCGGGGTCAGATCCGAGAGCCCGTCCGACCGCTACTGCCTGTTGTTGCCCCCCTGAAAGGACGCCGGCCTCCTGACTGGGACTTACCCTGCCCAGGTCAAGCCGTTCGAGGATTTCTTCCGTCCGTTTCTCCATTGCCGGGTCGTCGACGAAACCCAGGCGTCGCCGTATTGCCCCGGATTGAATCACTTCTTTCCCCATGAAGATGTTGTCGGTGACCGTCCGACTCGGAGCGATCGCGAGGTCTTGGTAGACGGTTTCGATGCCGACTTCCTGTGCGTCAATGTGGTTCTGGAAGTCGACAGCCTCACCGTTGACGTAGATCTCGCCGCTCGTTGGCTGGAGAACCCCCGACAGAATTTTCATGAGCGTCGACTTGCCGGCACCGTTGTCTCCCATCACGGCCAACACCTCGTTTTTTCGGACCGAGAAGGAGACGTCGTCAAGGGCAAGGATCGGCCCGAACGTCTTCGACACGTCCTCGAATCGGATGTGGGTGTTTTCCGAACTCATATCCATCCACTCTCCTCGTCGGACTTCCGGAGCGCAACGGCGAGGATAATGACGATTCCTCGCACGAACTGTTGGTGTTCCGTTCCGAATCCGTTCAACACGAGACCGTTGTCGATCGTACTCATCAGCAGGGCTCCGATGATAGTCCCCGGTATCCAACCCCTGCCGCCGAAGAGGGACGTTCCTCCGATAATAACGGCCGCGATGACGGAGAGTTCGATACCTGCACCCATCGTAGGCCGAGCGGCGCTCAATCGACCGACGAGCAACAGACCGGCCATGCCGGCCATGAGTCCGGATATCGTCAACGTAAGTAGCTTCACGCGCTTCGTCGAAATCCCCGTGAATCGAGCTGCCTGTTCTTGATCCCCCGTGGCGTAGGCGTGCCTCCCGAACTGGGTCCGAGAGAGTACCACGTGGGCTACCACGCAGAGTGCGGTGGTCCAGACGACGAGTTTCGGAACCGGACCGACATTCCCACTGAAGATTGTAAAGAACGTGGCGTTGTCGATGGGAACGGGCTTTGTGTCCGTTACCATCAGTGCCAGCCCACGTCCCGCACCGAGCGTTCCTAGTGTCACCAAAAACGAAGGAATCCCGATTCGAGTGGTCACCCAGCCGTTGACGAGTCCGAAAATGCCGCCGACGGAGAGGCCGGTAAGCGCGCCGGCGAACCATCCGTAGCCAGAACTGATCACGAGCGCTGCCAGCATCGCACTCAGAGCCATCACGGCGCCCACGGAGACGTCGATCTCCGCACTAATGATCACGTAGGTCATCCCCAGGCTGAGAATCGTGACGATGGCAGTCTGTCTGAGTATATTGGTGAGGTTATCCGGCGTCAGGAAGTACTGCGACGAGTACGTGAACACCGCCATGATGACAAGCAGTGCGAGGACGACGACGTGGTCTTCACGCGTCACTCGTTCGGGCACCAGGCGTCCGATTCCGTTCTGAACGACCGCGGTGAACGAACCACTATCGTTGCTCACTCGCGATCACCTCCAATTTGTATTCGATCCGTGTCGTGAATTTGTCCATAATATCTGCTTTTCGTAGATTTGGTAGTTGAGTACGCTACGCGCCGGTTACGTTCCAGTATGGTTGTGTCAGCCATTGAGACGACAGCGGTGCCCCGCGATCTGAAAAAGGGAACGCAGGTCGGATGTAATCGCGAGGATGTCCGAGTGACCCTATCATCGTCCCCCTCGTCGAATCGCTTCTACAACGAAGCTCTTCGTTTTCATTAGTTAAACTGATTTTCCAGCTTCTCGGGGGGACTCTCTTTGAAAACCGCCTCGTAGGCGCTGAGAAGGTTCTTCCGAGTCACTGCCAGCGCCGGGACGCCAATGTATGGCGGCGTCTCGTTCCCGAGTACCGCCTGTGCGATGGCGTTCGCTTCGCTCACCCCTTGGTCGTACGGTCGCTGGGAACCGATGCCCTTGATGTACCCGCCCTCCGCCATATTCTGCGCGGAGCGCTCGCCAAGGTCACAGGTCGTGATGTGGAATTCCTGGGGATCTTTCCCTTGTTCTTTAGCGGCGGCAACGCACTGCATTCCCGGCGGGTCGTCCCACGGCGCCCAGAGCCCCTTGGCCTGCGGATTGGCTGTCATCAGGTTCGCCGCCTTGTTCTGGACCTTGTTCGCGTCGTTGAAGTCGACCTGCTCGACGATGTTGATTCCGTCGTACTGTTCGATGGTCTCACGGAATCCGCTCTCACGCTCGTCGACGGACTTCACGGCCTGTCCGAAACCGATCATGATGATGTCACCCTCGCCGACGAACTCCGCCATGACGTGTCCGCCGATAACCCCGAGCGCCCGGTTGTCTGCCGCGACCATACTGGCGAAGTCGTCCGGATGATTCAGCCCGGAGGGGATATCATCCATGAACACCAGATCTTTCCCGGCATCGGCGGCCGTTTTGAACGCCCCTGACGTCGTGTTCGCGTCGAGCGGTCGCGAGGTGATCGCGTCAACGGAACCCTTCCCAGCCAGGGTTTCCACGATGTTCGCCTGTTTCTCGGCGTCGAACTCCGACCCGTAGACACCTTCCAGAGAGAATCCGATGTCCTCGAAGCGCTCGGTCAGCCCCTTCCGCTGAAGGCGTACCCACGCCGTCTTCAGGTAATGGAAGACGATCGCAGTCTGCGCGTCCATTTCTTCTATCTCTTGGAGTTGGGCGTCCGAGAGTTCTACCGTCTCCGGGCTGCTCGGCTCGAAGCCCTTGGAACCGATGCCGATGAGTTCATCGGGTTCAAGCGATTTCGGATCGATATTATCGACGATCTCTTGATTTTCGGCAGAGTACGGGCTGTTGCTTCCACTATCGCTCCCGCTACCGCCGTCCCCGCTACTGTCTCCGCCATTACCGCTTCCACTGTCTCCGCCATTACCGCTTCCACTGTCTCCGCCACCGTTGCCGTTACCCGAACAACCGGCCACCCCGATACTCAGACCTGCGGCACTCGCATATCGAAGGAAATCTCTTCGCGATTCCAAACCATGTGGGAGTCTGTCACCCATGGCAAACCGTATCCCATTAGCCATTAATAAGTCTATGCATTCAACTGGGTATGGAGATGAGGGCTTAAATTATGATATTCATAAGTTAGTTGACGAACTGACTGAGGATTATGATCTTATACGAGGGTATTGGTTTGATTCTCACAAACCTGGAGAAAAGGATCAAAAACATGGTTTTTAGACTCTTCTTCAAACAAATGGGTTCCGCGTTGAATCTGTTGTATTGAGCAACGGAACGCTCCATCCACACACCAGCACCTATTTTCGGACCGGTTGAACATATCTGCCTGTATGTCCTCCACTACCCCCTTCATCGATTCGGTTTCTGGAGAGCTGGATGGAACTCAAATTCTCTCGGAAGCGATCCCGCTGGGTAAACTCATTGGCCTGTTCGTTACTCTCAGCCTCGTGCCCTTTGGTCTCGTGTTTCTTGCACTTGGCAGCTCACCTATTGGTGAGGTACTGGTCATATTGGGCCAGTTCATCCTTTCCGTCGGGACTGGTATCGTGCTCATGTACGTCGTCGCTCGTGGAACGCAGTTGTCCGGTGAGTGAGTATCCGACACGGACCGGTTCGGCTATACTGATGGTTTGTGCTTGGTGGACAGCCGCCGAACGACGAGACTCGTATACGTACTCCTCGTGCTGGGAGCTGTTTCCCTAGCAGGCGTCCTCACAGACCGAGGATGTCTCAACAAAAGCAGTTCATCGCGAGACGTCCGGGCTTCTACCCTTTTGTTTCCGGGTGTATCGTTCCACCACGAACTAGAGAACAAATCACAGTAGTTTTTGAGAGGGATGGCTCTGTTCCATACAGAGATGCCCTCTGAGAAAGTCTGTCCAGATTGTGAGGAACCATTAGAGCAGATGAAGCTGCAAGGGACCGATGCCCTTGGAGAGCTGTCCATTGTCTCAGAGTCATCAGAAGACGGATTCCTTAGCAGCATACGGGTAGACGAAATCCTCACGCCGGTCCCATACGTGTGTCCCGAATGCCGACGAACTCTCTTGTACGCCGAAGAGTAATCGATAGGTGAGGCCGAATACGACGACGGGACACCTGTCGGCACAGGAGTTGAGGTACTCATCTACAGCGATGATGAGAGCGTCAACGGCTCTGCCTCGATTCGTGCCGACTACAAGCTCACCCTCTCTGGAGACGGGCACCTTGATGGGACGTTCGTTGCTCAAGCTCAGACAACGATCGCTCTCGAACAGACAGAATAACCGTTTGGCTGGCAGAGAGATATGATGCAGGTCACTACTTCATCACATATGGTCTCTAAACCACGGTGCCTGCACAGCCGGTACTGACACACGTTGGGCTGATCCGGACGCCTCATGCAAGACACAGAGGATGACTTCAGCATGGCAACTTTGTCTCATTCACGTCTGACGGCTGGGGATGTTGGATTTCACGGGAAATCACCTCTTTCACCGGACTCGAGGAACGAGGTTAGCCTGGTGCACGGAAGGCTTTCAGACGGAAGCGCTGGATGACCGGTTCAACGATGTCAGGAGGGCCTACCCAAGTGATAGTGACTTCAGTCAGACGGTAAGAGGGACCAACGGGTTCCTGTTGTGTGGAGAGGGTTGCCTTCCAGCCGTCACCGGTGACGAGATGGTCGTTCTGTCGAGTGCCGCCGAGGTTCGTAAGGTAGTTGATTGCTTGTTCTCGGGTCATTCCCCGAAACTTCCGAGTTTCACGGAGAATACCTTCCTCAAGAGTACGTTCAGTGGGCGATATAGCTGCAAGTCCCTGTTTCAGCCTCGGCGGACCCGTATCGGGATCAGTCGAATCACTCACACTACAATATCGGTATGCGGATATGTAAGTATTGACGGCAGCTATTATATTCTGAAGTCCGGTCAGTTCCGCTACGTTACAGAAGAGCGTTTATGAGGGGGGATCACCGGCATCAGCTACGATCGTCCAGTGACGTCCCTTGTTCCGGACGAAGCCCTCGTCTTCGAGCTGAGACAGAACCGTACCAACGGTTCTGTGCCTGATTCCGAGTCTGGCAGCGATTTCTGTCCGCGTGAACGCCCTGTCGTCGTGCTCGGCGAGGAATGTACTGATTCGGTCGGCAGGAGTCCCGTCTTCGAGGTTGAGACGTTCGTCCGGTTTCTCCTTGAAGCGCTCAATGCTGATCGGCATACCTGTAACTTTGTGAACCAACCACAATAACCTCGCCAATATTGCCAACAACTGATAATGATCCGACTTGTGATCCCCCGCTCTGAGATCTGCCAAACCGGCTCTCCCGTTGGCCGAAAGTCGACGGCTGACACGCTGAGTGTCACCGGTAACGGAGGTCTACCAGCCGGTAACGGTTTACTTTCCCCGGTCGAGACGGGTGTATGGCACTTCCGGTCGAGATCCTCTTCGGGATTTACCTCGGGATTCTCACGGGTATCATCCCGGCACTGGTCTCCGGTATTCTCGGATTTGTGTTCAAGTACTTTACCGGGGTGACAATTCCTGGATTCGGTGTCGTCGTTCTCGCGCTCGCTATCGCAGGGGTCAACGGCGGGCTCCTTGCACTCAACGATCCGACTGTCAGATCCTCCGAGCGTGCACCCGCGATACTCACATCGATCATTATCGTGTTGATGCTTTCCCTCTACGCCCACGCACAGGGTGACAAGCTTGGGGATTCCGTCCCCCGACGACTATCGATCCGTAAACTGCGCGATCGGACCCTGTCGGCCGACGTCATCGAACGCGTCGGCAGCCGGGGACAGGTCCGCGTTACGGTCGCCGGCGATGTCCGCGACATGGAGGGGTATCCACCGCTGCCCGCAGAGACGCGACAGACTATCGTCGACGGCGAGTGGCGGTTCCCCGCAGACCTGCCACTCGAGGAGATAGAAACCCGGTTCGCAGACCGCCTGCGGACGGAGCTAAGTCTGGCTGACGCCAGCGTCACGATGGACGAGCGAGCTCACGCGACGGTAAGCGCCGCCCCGCCGATCGGCGGACTCTCCAAACGCGTGCCCCACGGGACACAAGCCGTATCGGTGTCCGCACTTGTCCCGACCGGCATCGCCCGCGGCGACGTCGTCAGCGTTGTGACACCGGACACGACCGTCGACGGAACGATCCTTTCAGCGAAGTCGGGAGAGAAGCCAGCGTCGAAACCAACCGACTCGGCTGCGTCGACACCGGACGAAGAGAACGACGGACGGACGGACGGTGGGGGCGCGGAGGTGGCTCCGACGGCTGGCGTACCGCCACGAGCTGGGACCACTGACGGCGGCGAGGGGCGCGTCACCGTTGCCGTCGACCGGTCCAAGGCTAAGGCGTTGCTACGGGCCGACCACGGCCGCGTACTCGTGTTGTCGCGCGGCACACGCCGAGAATTCGAACTAGTGACGCTGCTACCTGATCGTAGTTCGGATTCGACGCGCAGGGAAGCAGTTCCGCAAGGTGAGGGTCCTGCCGGAGGGTCCACTCGACGGTCAAACGATCGGCGACGTTGCCGTCCGGGAAGCGTACGACGTCGTCATCGTGGCGGCCCGTCACGATGGGTGGCAGGTTGCCCCTCGCGGATCACAGTCGCTATCGGCGGGTGACGAACTGTTTGTCATCGGGAGGCGAGACGCGCTCGACAGGTTCGAAGAGGTCGCGAAATGACTGGCATTCTCGAGACCGTGCTCGCGACCCTTGTCGTGGATCTCGGATTGATCGGACAGGCCCCCGGTGCAGGGGTGACGTTCGAGTCGTCCGTCGTCGACATCGGGATCTATCTTGTGGTGTTCGCGATTCTGTCTATCATCACTGCGGCGGTAAGCGCGGTAGTATACCGCTGGTACTTTCGAGACATCGTCCCCGAAGGTGTCGCGATCATCCTGGGCGGCGCAGTCGTCGCGCTGTATCTCAACACGGCCTCACTGGGAGCGGTAATCAGTGGCGAGGAGATATCTCTGTACGACGTGGACACGATGCTTTTCAACATCGTCGCCCTCATCATCGCTGCTTCAGTCGCCATGGCCGGGCGACGACTTGGCGATTCTTTCGGGCGGAATATGTTTGCGCTGACGGGCGCCAAACAGCTGGAGGGCGAGGTAAATCGCGTCGTTCGGACGGTCGGCCGCGTTACAGCGATCACACTCCCGGATCTGGAAGCTATCGATGATATGGAGGGCTATGATCCCGTCCTGCCGGAGAAAAAGGAGAAGATGGCCGAAAAGACGTTGCTGTTCCCGAACCGGCTCACCGTCACGGAGCTTCGTGATCGGATCGCGACACGGCTGAAGGAGGATTTCGGAATCGGGTATGTCGACATCGAGCTCTCCGAGTCCGGCGAGGTCGAGTACTTCTCGGTGGGGTCGCGGGCGGCCGGGATCGGGCCGACCCTCGCGCCCGGCTCAGCAGCGGTCGCTGTGCAGGCCGACCCCGCGAATAGTGCCACGCCCGGCGACGTGGTCCAGGTCTGGCAGGGCGGAGAGGCTCCCAAGCGAGCGGCAAACGCGGAGTTGCGAGCAACCGCCGGCGACGTAGTCACGCTCGCACTCGACGAGACGGATGCCGCCGAACTCGACGAAACCACGACGTATCGACTCGTCACCCTCCCGGTGGAACCGCAGGCTGACCGCGAGTTCGCCTCATTGCTACGAAATGCCGCCGAGACGATGACGGCCATCACCGTCGAGGTGGGCAGTGAGGCGATCGGTACCACCGTCGGCGACGTCGCTGCCGTCGTAGCCGCGGTGAAACCACCGGATGCAGCCGTCCAGGCTATCCCGCAGCGCAGTTATACGTTCTCTGCGGAGGATATCGTCTATCTCGTCGGTCGACCCGACGCTCTCCGGCGGTTCGAGTCGATGACAACGGCGCCGGGATCGGAGACGCAGCCGAGGGAACACGCGGACGACGACGTCACTCCCTCCGACGAGCGGTAACAGTTGTTGGCAATGTGATTTACTTTATCTGCTGAATAGAGAGGGGGAAGTCAGCAGAGAGAAGATGTTTTGTACATACTAGACCGGCTGAATCACCCGCTCGATAGACGTGCTTATGACTCACTCCGCAACTCGTCGAGGGAGATAATGACGTAGATCAGGCCGACGAGACGTGTCCCCATGTACACCCACGGCTTCCACTCGGGCGTCGATTCGTTAGTGTACGCTACTTTCCCCCCATAGTCCACGTAGGTGCGTGGGTAGAGGAGTGCAAGGAGTCCGATGAGTCCGAGGAATTTCTTGAACGCCGAATACGACGCATCACTCCGCCACATCATCCCAAGAAAGACCAGACCTTCGAGTCGAGCCCCGGGCGTCACCCAAGACCGCCAGTCACAGTCTCTGGGATTATCGAGTGCAAGTCGCTCGGCAGAGGTGATGAGCGCTTCCGGAGCGAGGACCTCAATAGTACAGATCGTGGTGAGCAACTTGCGAAGCATAATTATAGGTTAGGATTCCGTCATGATAACAGCGGGCGTGTCGGTCACTCAATCGGGCATTTGAGTTAGAGAAAAATTGATGTACTCAATGCTATCTCTTTTGATTATGGCACCCCATGCCGACACCGATCGCGGTTGCCCGAAGTGTGGCCATACAGAGACAGACGTCGGGAAGATTTCCACGACCGGCGGTGGCCTCTCGAAAATGTTCGATATACAGACGAATAGCTTCAAGGTCGTCTCCTGTACGAACTGCGGCTACTCCGAACTCTATCGGGATACGACCTCTGGGACGAGCGATATTGTGGACGTATTCCTTGGCTGATGCCTGCCGTCAGCATCGGCCTCTTCGTGCTCGTCTTGCTTCTCGCTGTCGTCGCGCCGTTTGTCCTCTATTATTTCGTCCGTGCAGAGCAGACTCAGCGGGCGACGATGGATCGTGAAGCTGCGGAGCAAGCAGCCCGTCAGGATTTGCAAGACCGAGACGAGCGATAATTGCTAGTCAGGAATCACCGCTTCGAATACGGAGGCAGGTAGGTTTAGTCTATTGATCTCCTTCGTCATCTTCGACTCTGAATACATCTGACACCTCAAACTCTTCGTCATCAAAGTAGGAGCGGAGCGCGAGCTTTGTTCCAATATAAGAAGCTACAAGTGAACTACCCCGACCGACCGCGCTCGGGCCTACTCGGCCCTCGCTTGTTGAGGTCGGGACTTCCTGTTTGTGCGTCGGAGCTTGTACCCGACGTGGGCACCGTGGTTCCAGACTCCGCAGGCGATTCCCCTGTACAGGCGGTTCGGAGTGTCCCACTCCTACCGATTGGACACTCGACCACAACCGACGTTGCACGCTTCTTGTCGCGGTTGAACAACGCCGAAGGCGTGGCGAGCATCGTACTACCGCATTCAACCGCCGGAGTAGTACGGACACCGATTCACACGAAAATAAACGATGGCGGCGCTGTATCCCCACCCTACTCGCTTGTGCTTCCGACACCCGTCGGAAGCCCGGCGCTCGTTGAGGGTGGGGGCTTAGCGCCTGCATACAGCTAAATCGTCAGGTTCGGATATGTTCACCACTACAGATATGTTGATGGATCATTCTTAAACTGTGTCCGTGATTCTTCGCTATCGAAGTAGTAAATCGACTCATCGTGTACCGTACAGCACTCGGCGTCCTTAACGACGAGTTCAGCCCCTGTCACGGGATCATTGACGACACGGTCGCCCGGTGCTCCCTTCCGACCCCGAACGAGCAAGACAACGAAAACAACACCGATACCGAGAAACACAACGTTCAGGATCGTCACCGGCTTGACGCCAAATATTTGTACGCCGCCGTTTTGTTCCGCTGCGACGTGCGTTGGAAAGAGACCGAGAGCGTTGAACAGATAGTAGATGAAGAACCCGGTCGCCGCCATCGAGACGAACAAAATGACCGAGATTCGGGTCCCGATGGTCGTGCCGAAGATCTTTCGGTAGATCCGGATTCTTACAAATAGCTGCATTAGGAGCCCGAAATTGGACTTCAAAAGCCCTCCGAGATTCGCGCTGTGTATTCAGCAGGACTGCCGAAACATATCACATAGTGAGGGTTTCAACAAGGCCGGTCTTTGGAAACTTAGGGTATTGTCTTCCGCGGGTATCGAGCTATCGAAGCCGGATTGCTCCTCAGCCAGGTTGTTGTCGGTAGATCAGGTTCCGCTGGACATCGTTGGCCCCCTCGTAGATGACCGGGATCCGAACGCCCGATAGACGCGGGCAATCCGTCGGTCAGTCAGCACGGACCGGCCGCCGTGGAGTTTCATTCCCTGCTCGGCACCGGGTCAGCCCAGCGTGATCAGCGTGATGCCGGTGACGGCCAGCCCGGCGGCGACCAGCCGGATACGAAAGGCGTCCTCCTGCAGAAGGACGCCACCGAGCAAGACAGCCACGACAGCTTGTGTGTTGACGATCGGCGAGCCGATACTCGCGGGCAGCAGCTGAAAGGCGAGCAACACGAGATGGTTGGCGACGGCCACGAGTAGCCCCGCAGCGGCGAACTTCGGGAGGTCGTGCCGGGTTTCGGCCGGCCAGGGCGCGCGAGCCGCAAACGGTGCGACGAGCAGCGTCACGACGAAGAACATCACTGGGAGAAACGTCTGGGGCGACAACGCGAGCTCCTGCATCAGGTAGCGCTTTCCCACGTCGACGACGCCGAACGCGGCGGCACTGGCCAGCGCCAACTGCGCGGCAGTCGTCGTCGCGGCTCGCCGGAACGGTTCGAGGAGTTCCCCAGGCTGGTAGTTAGCGACGTAGACGGCGGCCGTCGCGACGAGGACACCCGTGACTTGCAGTGGGGTCAAGTGTTGGCCGAGCAGGAGGACCTCCAGCGGAAGGACGAACACAGGAATGATCTTGCTGATCGGGGCGACATACGAGACCGCGCCACGCCGGAGTGCTGCAAAGAACGACAGCATAGCTACCCCGGTCATCCCAGACACGCCGAGAATGACGGCGAACAGCCACAGATCGGCACCGGGCGGAAGATACCCACCATCGACAGTAAACGCCGCGACTGGGAGATACCAGACGAACGCCAACCCCTCGACAAGCACGATGTACACCGGGGAGGGGTACCGCGAGAAGTAGCGTTTGATGACATAAAGATAGCTGCCGAGCAGTAATGCCGAAGCGACAGCGTATGCGATCCCGAGACTCACATGCAAGCTACCTCATCCGGCGCCAAGAAGCGTTCGCTCCGCGGCCCTTCTTTGCAGATCGACCATGACGACCAGGCCTGATATAATGGCTCTGGTGAATCGCCAGAAGGCGTTTGATTTCACTGTTTCACGGCTCGCTTGATGTTGTAGACCGCACACATCAGAACGATCTCACGAAATTCGCGGTACCACGCTCGGGCACGCACCGCGTGGCCGAGCGTGCGCTTGATCGTCGAGAAGACGGTCTCAGACAGTGCTCGTTGGCCGTACAGAGACCCATCGATGCGCGCGTTATGCGCGCAATCGATGGGTCGGAACTCCCGGTGCTTGATCAGCGGTCTCACACCTTCTTCGCGTGATTTCTCGCGTAATTGCTGCCAATCGTAGCCGTTGTCGGCGGCGAGGCTGGCAATCTCGCCCGCGTTGCGGAGGGCGAGTTGCCAGCCGATCTGGGTGTCGTGACGTTTCTCGGTCGTACAGTGAACGTCGAGGACTGCTTGCGTTTTTGTATCGACGAGCGCGGTCGTTTTCACCGTTTGAACGCGGTAGTTCGTCCGGCGGCAGTAGTGCTTGCTGGCGGTTTCGCGGTCGAAAAACGTTGCATCCATCGCGGCGTGATCAGCAGTGTCGTGCAGTTGCGCCGAGAGGCGCAGCAGCACTCGCCAGATCTCCATCTCGAACCTATCAAACGCCTTTACCAACGTCGAGTGATGCGAGAGATCGCCCTCTTCGAGACCGATCTCGGCCAAAATATGCGTCATCTCACTCAGCAGATCGAGCGCCTCGAGGTAGGATTTCTCTAGGTAAATCCGAAGACAGTGGAGCGAAACAACGGCGTAGTCGGCGAAGCCCCCACCCCCTTCGGGGGCGGCGGCTTCGCCTCGGCCACCAACAGCATTTTTAGCTAACGACACCGCTTTGCTCGTGAAGCGGGAAATCTTCGACATCAAGCATCGCCGATTTCCCGCTTCACTTCCTTTGATTTAACGACCTATCCTGCCGCCTTACAGCGATTCACCAGAGCCCTTCAAAGCGGTCAGGAAGGTATTGAGTCGTGTGAACCAACAGCTGATTGTATGTACCGCCGCCCCACGAGTGTAGAAACGATGACAACCAGCATGATTCCAAGCGAGAGCGGAAGCGGTTGACTCCCAACTAACCAGTTTCCTGCCGGGGTTTGATAGAGGATCGTTGCTGGAGCTGCGCCGCCTAATGCGACGGCAGCCAGCCCAGTCAGACCCTGGGGGACGTACTGATCCGGTTCAACATACAGGTATACACCAATGAGAACGGGGAGGCTACCAAGTGTGAGTCCTAGCAACTCACCGGTGAGCGGATCAATGTACAAGATCCAATAGAGTGATATAAAAGCACCAACCGCAATACTAAGGTCAAATTTTTGTTCAGTCGATGGTGTTGAGACCATAGACATCAAGATGAATGATTTACATATATACCTACTCTTAGCTCAAAGAAGATTGTAGTCAAAGTGAGGAGAGCTACTATATGAGTTGTCTAGACTGAGTATCGGGTGTTTCACGTTTATCCACAAACGAGAAATCTTCGGCTCTGTTGAAATACAATTCTTCAGACATAGTTACGATGAAACAGCTGCTCAATGAAGACTGCTTACTGACCGCTGTGATTCCTACCATTTGCAGAGGATGTTCGTAGCGTCGTGCAAGATATAGAGCGCATCTCTTGCATAGAACGTATCCGGATCAGCCCAGTGCATCAAGTCAGTGTTCCATGCAGGCGCCGTAGTTCACACATCATGTAACGAAGTAGTGATCAGTATCGTATCTCTCTGACAGCCGAACGGTTATTCTGTCTGTTCGAGAGCGATCGTTGTCTGAGCTTGAGCAACGAACGACCCATCGAGATATCCATCTCCAGAGAAGGTAAGTTCGTAGTCGGTGCGAATCGAGGCAGAGCCATTGCCGCTCTCAGCATCGCTGTAGACGAGTATCTCAAAACCTGTGCCGACAGGTGTCCCGTCATCGTATTCGGCCTCAACTACCGTCCAGTCGGCATCACGGTAAGTATCGAACGTATCTTCGTGGCCGAGTTCAGGTGGATGCAGATAGATATTAGCGGATGCATCCCCAGCGGGCTTGAACCGAAAGCGATAGCTGTCAAGCCTAACGTCACCCGGTTGTTCAACCCCGACTCGAAGTCGGTGGAACGCTGGAGAGTCCGGTGTCTCGTTGACGCTTTTCCACGGGGTATCCGGTCGCTTGTTGAAATAGACCCGTACGAGTGTCTCATCTTCGTGGTCATACACGAAACGAACTGAATGGTCATCGTGGGATTCAGTTGGCTCCGTCAACTCCGTTTCCTTCGCAAGTGCTGTACAGCCAGCGAGAGAGCTACCAACTATCCCGACACTCATCGCTACGTATCGCCGTCGATTCATCGGTACTCAAGATAGGTACAAAAGACGGGTAAGTATTCTGTAAGCTCAAATATTCATTGATCCTACGAGCCGTTTATATCGGTAGTGAGTAATTCAACGAACTGCTCGATATGCGAGTCCCTTGGATTGAGCAATTCGCGGTTAACGGTCTCACAGTAGCACGGCTGTAGCAACCGTAAGAACGTGTTTACCTGTGGTCCAGAGTCCGACATAGCAAATGGGGACAGTGATTAATTATTCAGCTGAGATAGTAGCAATATGGACGTAAACACTCGCGTTCTCAAAGCGTATCTCAACCACTTCTTGCCCCGAGAAGTAGTCGGCCCTGTTATTATTGTCTTCTCGTTAGAAGGTGTAATTGACGGAATATTTAATCTCTACGTTCCGGACAAGTATACGACCCTCGGGTGGGGAATAGTGTTTGTTCTCAGCATCATCATCGTCGCCTATTGGGGAACTGTTGATGAACAAGCAGTCGAAGAGTTACAAGATCGTATTGACGAAATCGAAGAGCAAGAAGCAACTGACAACGAAACACCCTGACCTCAGCACTTGTTCTCTCACTCACCACGATAGATATCCCCTGAATTGAGTGATTCGCGTAGTCTGAATCAGGAGCAACCGTCATTCGAGTGTCCGGGAAGACACTACTTCCCGGACGAAATCACCCCCGATCCACCCTAAAATCACCCCGAAATTCCCTTCGATCCGTGTTTTATGGCCGGATAGCGAGATAACCGGACGAGCGATGAATTTGAGGGATCACGACGAAGACGAAGCCGGAAAGAAAGTGTGGCTCAGTCAGTCCGACGTCGAGAGGCTCGTCGCCGCCGCCGACGATACCGAGAAACGTGTCGGGTTCGAGCTTGGCGCACGGTGCGGGCTCCGCTCGAAAGAGATCCTTGACGTCGCTCCCCAGGACGTCGTCCAGACTGACGCCGGAGCCATGATCCGCGTGTGGGTAGGGAAAGGCGACAAGTACCGCGAAACGCCAGCGCCCGCCAACCTCGCGACCACGATCACGACGATCGGCGATGTCCGCGACGCTCCGAGCAACGAGCCCGTGCTCACGATCGACTCGATCCGATCGTTCCGCCGATGGATCCAGGCTGCTCGCGAGCAACTCGCCGAGGAGACCGGCGACGAAGGTTGGCACTACCTCTCGACGCACGACCTCCGACGGACGTGGGCCACAGCCCTCGCAAACGACGAGGTGGATCCGTTACTCGTTCTCGACTGGGGTGGCTGGGAAGATCTTGAGACCTTCCTCGATCACTACAAAGGGACTTACAGTCCGGCTGCACAGCGGCGTGCGCGGGGTAAAGTCGAGTGGCTGTAATCATTGTCGTAAATCTCACCCCGGTAATTGGACTCGTGCGACATAAACCCGCTAACGTGTCGTGATGACTCGTGGAGCAGCTAGCTAAATTTAAGCGATAGACTCAGACCACCTTGAGCGAACTCTGGTACGTTTCCACTGAGATCACTACGTAATTCCCAAGAATCTAAGGAAGTCACGTTGGAGAGCAGATTGAGTATCTTGGTCGACAGGTTTCCTAAGATACTTTTTACTAAATTCTTGACCCGCCCGCGTGGTGCAGTACGGCGATCTGATACGGCGAAAAAACTCGTAGATTCTTACGGTGCAGCGGCTGCCGTGTCGCCAGCCTCTGGATCGAACGGGAGGTTGATGACGAGTTCGTCGAACCAGACGACCGGGCGCTTACTCTGGCCGTCTTCCTCGAAGAAGATGATTCCCAGTTGGGAGAGCCGACTGAGTTCCTCGTGGACGTTCTTCACGTCTCGGTCAACAACCCGTGCGGTCTCGTTGATGCTGGAGGGCTCTTCCCGGCGGATGGCTTCAATGAGATCGAGGACGCGCGGCGTCAGCGTCTCCATAAGGTCGTCGTAGCTGCTGAACGAGAGCGTCGGCGTGGAATCCACCGCCTCGTCCCGTTCGAGCGCCTCGATCCCGTCGGTGACGTCGTCGTGGAACTCACTGGACGACTTTACAGTCACGACGAGGGTTGATTCGGCCCGAAGCTGTTCGCGCTCCATCGGGTGCAGCGGCGGCGTGGTATCGTTCATGGGTATCACCGTAGTGTGATGGCCTCACTTGACCTCGAACTCGGATTTCGGGATCTCGCTCCAGAATCGTTCCCAGAGTTCGACCATCCCTGGGAACTTGATGATGTCTGGGTCGGGGTCCGGTGCAACGTGCAGTTCGTGCCCTTTCGTGTCCTCGTGCGAGTTGTCGTACCGACGAATCGTCCCATCGTCAAGCGTGCGGGGCGGGTCCGGCTCAGTCGCGCCGTAGTGGAGCTTGTAGGCCCACCCAGACGGGTACGCGTCACGGTCTGTCCGCATGCAGAACACGCGGACGACGGTCCCGTCGGGGTACTTCCTCCCCTCGCTCACGCCATCGAGGTCGTCGTCGGTCAGTGAGGCCATCCTCACCTATTGGTACACAGGCCAATACAATAAGACCATTGGTCTCTGGAACAATAGCAGTCGTCGCACTCCCAATACTCATACGATACCTCTCCACCAGTCCATTTCACCACGTCGTACCCTTCCCATTCGCCCGAAACGACTTGAGGGAGGTCTCTGAGATCCGCCGGTATATCAACCGGTGATCGCTCTTCCTCATACGCGACTTTAGTACGACCCAACGAATAAACAGATCGTCGTTCTGGGAACTCCCGAACCTGTCTACCGGATCGCCAGCTGACCCTCGCACTCCGAACAGACCGCTGAGACCGCGGTCCGGACCACGCGTTTGAACGTCTCTGGACCTCCACCCGAATCCGGTTCGGACCAATCACCGCTAACACTATAAGTATGAAAAAAGTATGTATCGTTATGCGTGGGCATAAGCGAAAGGTAGGTGATCGAGGACAGGTGACGATCCCCAAGGAACTCCGCGATCGTCGAGGCATCGAGGGCGGAGACGAGATCGAGTTTGTGGAAGCGAACAACGAGATCGTTATCAAACCCCCAACGGACAAAGAGCGACTCGCGAAAGGATACCGAGAACGTGCGGACCGCTCAGAGCAGCTGGCCGAGGAGATGGAGCCCGCGTCATCGGAAGCGACTGACCACCTCGGGGATACCCCCGACTGGAGCGAGTGACCCTGGGTGTTAGTGCGTGAAGGTACGTCGCGGCGACATCGTTATTGTTGATTTGACTCCGACGAAAGGAAGCGAGCAGCAGGGGACGAACCGACCCTGTGTAATCATCCAGAACGACGTGGGGAACAAAAACTCTCCGACCACGATCATCGCTCCATTCACGAAGCAATACACACCCGGCAACACGTACCCGTTCGAAGTAGAGGTACTGTCATCGAATACAGCGCTAAATCACGATTCGGTGGTAGACCTCAGCCAGATCCGGGTTGTGGACGTCAACAAGCGGGTGAAGAAAAATATCGGCTCAGTTCCTTCCTCTCGGATGGCAAAGATTGATGCGGCAATTAAGACCAGTCTCGGGCTGTAAGTGCGTTAGCCGGTCGCCAACTGACCCTCGCACTCTGGACAGACAGCTGTCCCCCCGGTCGACCCGTCGTCGACGATTCGGTACTCGTCGCCGGTCCAGCCGCAGTCCTTGCACCGGTACATCGGCTCTGTTTCCTGATCACGGTCCGGGCTCATAGTTCGATCGGCTCCTTACTCAAAGAGCAGACAGCCCAACTATCCATTTTCGTGATTATGTAGTCGTCCGTGTTCCTGTGCCGACATCGGTTGCAGTACCGATTCACGATTATCCCACGGTACTCCGGGTCGTCCGTGATCTTCAGGGTCAGCGTGGTGAATAACGTTGTCTGCAACAGCATCAAGACCGAACCACGCAACGCTGGCGAGCCGGTGGATAAACACCTTGGATACCGTTCCGTCCGGCTCCCGGTGTTGGATGACCTCGTATCCATCTCGTTTCACTGAAACCGACATCTGAGTACTTCTGTGCCGCTCTTTTGGACGGGTCTCTATGCCGTGTTTATTGAGGTACTTCAGAACCGTCGTGGAATGGACATCGGCCTCTTCAGCGATCTCTCGGGTCGACAGCCCTTCCTCGAGATACTTTTGCCGTAACCACTCCGCGTCAGCCACATCCGAGTCAGTAGATGGTGGTTTCGCAGCGCGACGGTCGATCTCGTGCTTCTCCATCCAGTATTTGATCGTCGTCAGATGGCGGTCGGATTCCTCAGCGATTTTGCTTAACGATTTTCCGCGGTCGTGGTACTGTTCTCGAAGCCAAGAGGCATCTTTGTAGCATTCAGGCATTATCGTCCCCCATAGCGATACCGTTGAACAGTCGACTCACACCGTTCGCCTCGAAGGTCGCAGGCATCACCGATCGCCTCCCGCGAACTTCTCGATCGGTTGCTCGATACTTTCGGAGATGTCTTCGATCGTCTCCTCGAGTTCCTCGGCCGAGATCCCGGCCGGTCCCTCCACGACGATCGAGACGTCGCCACGTTCCACGCTCGCCAGGACACGATCGCCGACGACGTCGACATTGAGCACGGTCGGCTGTTCGGGCGCCGCCGTCTCCGGCGTTCGATCACGCGTCGCCATGCTCGCCTCCGTCGTTCCGGTCGCTCCTCGCACGCTTCGCGGGACGCGTCTCGTTGCACTCGAGCACCCACTCGAGCAGGTCGATCTGCGCTTCTAGCACCGGACCCGCTTCGAGATCGTGGTCCTCGCAGCGAGCGCGCATCCGCTTCAGTGCCTCCAGCCGGCGGCCCACTTTCCGACTACTCCGCATCGTCTTCCCTCCAGTACTCGACGACGTGAGCGGGATTTTTCGCGTCGTGTTCCCACGGGCTCGAATCGCCGACCTCCATCAGCATCGTCTTCGACTCCTCACACGTACAGCAGTAGCAGACGATCACGCGCCGTTCGTCGACGTTCATCTCGTACGGCTGCCGTTCGCGAGCGGCGGCGCCGGCGTCAACGTTCTCGGAGGCACCGACCACGCGCTGGTTACTCGCCATCGAGCAACACCTCCGCGGCCGAGACCACGCGTTTGAACGCCTGTTCGTCCCCACCCGCATCCGGGTGGTGTTCCGCCTTCTTCTCGCGAGCCGCCGCTTTCACGACTGCCTCACTCGCGTCCGGCTGGATCTCGAGTACCTCATGCGGCGCTTCGGTCGCGCCGTCGGCCACCACGACGTCGTCAGTCTCGTCGGCCGGCGGGAGCCGTGCGGCCGCGAATTCCGCGTCGCCCGTTTTCACGGACCGCTGTCCGCGCATTCGCGTCTCGTGGACCCACAGATAGACCGTCCGTAGGTTGTCACGAAGTCGCGAGTACGCATCACAGGCGACCGCGAACTGCTCTCCGTCGTCGCTCCACCGCAACACGAAGCCGGGATCTTCCGGATTCGCGTTGTGCTTCGGGAGCCCGGTCTCGAGTGTGTACGCACCACCGCTACCGGTCGATGCGCGCCAGTCGTCGACGCCCATTCGATCCATCTCGGTCGCGATCGCCGACGTCGTGTCCGCGATCGTCGCTTCGAACGACCGGTTCCGTTCGCGAGTGTCCGCCGACGTCCGCTCGAAGCCGGTCGGCCACTCGATGCTACTCATCGGCCATCTCCTCGCCGGCTGCGGCCAGCTCGTCGAGCCGGTCGCGCGCGTTCTCGACGTCATCCGTGTCGACGTTTCCCCCGTCCGCGACTGCCTCGCCGTCCGCGGGCGTCGACGTCGTTTCCGTGGTCGCGCCGTCATCGAGCCGTCCGACCACGATCGACACGTGGTGGATGCCTTGGTGGAGCACGACGACATCTTCTCGCTTGAGCGGCTGGATCACGATCTTCCGAACCGCCGCTTTCTGCACGTTAAGGTGGTTCGCGAGAATCGACTCGGCCGTCTCCAGTTCGATCCGGCCGCCGACGCCGGTCCATTCGACCAACTTCCGGTAGCCTTCGACGGCTTTCACCGGAAGATCGTGCTTGGTGTCACGGGCGTCGGTGTCGTCGGTGGCGTCGGTGGCGTACGTCGTCGCGACTGCGTGCCGGAGCGCGGCAGCCATCGACCCGTGTTCCTCTTCGGCTTCTTCGAGTGCTTCGAGGATCTCCGGGTCCTCGATCGTCGCCTTCGCCACGCGGGAGTTCATCGGCCCACCCCCCGACGCACGCCCGGACGTCCGGCGGCGCATAATGCGCGGCAGCGCGCGCGCCGTGCCAAGTTTGCGGGCACATACGCACCTGCGTCACGTGGGCACTTTTCCTCGCACCCCCCGTATGTTCGTACGACTTTCCAAATCTGGGAGCATGGGCGTCGAAAGTCCCACTAACGCCGGAAACGGTGTCGTACGACTCCTCTTCGATGTCGTACGACTCGTACGTTCCACTTGTTCCACTCGAAACAGGGGAACCGGAGGTTCATCGTTCACCTCCGTCCGCAAGCATCGCGTCCTCGATGTGTGGGTCGGCACGAGCGGTCGCGACGTCGTCGGTCTCGAAGACGGTGACCGGCTCGCCTTGGACGTCGGAGATCTCGACGAACGCGGCCTTCCGAATCGTACACAGGTGGGCGCACGGCTCGTCGGGATCGTTGTACTTCCGCGCTGGGCACTGTTCGCGGTCGTCGCCGTCGAGAACCTCACACTCGCCGACGAACGCGCCGTGGTCGCGCTCGAGGCGGATCTCGTGGGTGTTCTTGGAGTCCGGCAGTGTGACTCGCCAGCAGTTCCACGCGACGCGTTCGATCAGCGCCGCGGTTGGATCCGCTCGCTCCCAACTTGCCGAGCCCGCATCGCGCTTCGCGGCGAAGTCGAGCGGCGTGACGGACGTCGGTTCGGTCATTCGAACCTCCCTCCATCACAGTCCGGGCAGTAGGTCGTCGGGATCGTCCCGAGTTTGGGCGTTCCCGTTCGCATCCGGGTTCCACAGCGTTCGCAGAACCGGTTCATGGCCGGCACCTCCCTTTATCACGTGCAGGACAGTTTTCGCCGTCTTCGATGTACCCCCGCAAAAGTCACAGACGGCCTTAACAGCCGCTGAGTCCGGTCTCTCCGGCGATTTCGATCCGCTACTCACGGAGACCACCCTCTCTCGTCGCCGTTGATATAAAGGGGTCTCGCCGTCTTGCGATCGCCTTTAAAAGGTGATGGGTTGGGGCAGATTTGAACTGCCGGTCTCCTCCATGTCAAGGAGGTGTCATAACCAGACTAGACCACCAACCCGACCGCGGCTTGTCTGGCGCGTTTTCTCGTATCCGGGGGACGTAATTGAACCTTTCGAATCGGCGACAGCGGCGGGTCCGGATCGATCAACACGGTCGTGATCGGGTGCCGTTTCCGGCGATCGATCGCCCGGCTACTCACACCTCCCGAGTATGAGACGGCTCACGTTTGAATCCCGCACACGTCCCGTTCAAGTACCTCCGCCGGGATCGGCCGGTATGGTCGATCTCTCCGCTCGCGCCGATCGTCTCGACGCGTATCTGTCCGAAACTGGCCTTGAGGCGGTCTGGTTCGCGCGTCCGAATAGCTTCGCCTGGCTCGTCGGCGGCTCGAACGTCGGCGTCGTCGGCGAAAAAGACGGATTCGGTGTCGCCGCCGCCGGCTACGACGGGACGTTCCGCGTGATCGTCCCGACCAACGAGGCCGACCGATTCCGCGACGAGGAGCTTCCGGATCGAGTCTCCATTGAGACGTTCCCGTGGTATGAATCCTCACTTGCGGTCGCGATCGCCGAGCGATCGCCATCGCCGGCGACCGCCGACATCCCTATCGATCGCTCCGGATTCGAGACCCTTGACGCCTCCCGACTGCGTCAGCCTCTCTCCGAGGCGGACCGCGAGGACTATCGTGAACTCGGCCGTGAGGCCGCTGCCGCCGTCGAGACCGTCTGTCGACAGCTCGAATCCACCGATCCCGAGTACGAAGTCGCCGCCGCGATCGAGATCGCCTTGGCCTCGCGGGACGTGTCGACCCCGGTCGTACTCGTTGGTGGCGGCGACCGTGCCCGGCGATATCCGAATCCAACGCCGAGCGACGCCGAACTCGGCGAGTACGCGATCGTCTCCGTTACGGTGGAACGGGCCGGACTGTACGCCTCGCTCACGCGAACGGTGGCCTTTGACGCCCCCGACTGGCTCGAGGAACGCCACCGTGCGGCCGCCCGGATCGAAGCCACGGCTCTCGCCGCGACGCGAGCCGCAATCCGGGGGGAACTGAACGACGGGGAGACGATCGCCACTTCCGGCGACGTGTTCGCGGTCATTCGGGAAGCCTACGACGCCGTCGGATTTCCCGAGGAGTGGCGCACGCACCATCAGGGCGGCGCTGCCGGGTTCGATACACGCGAGTGGATCGCGACGCCCGAGGGCGACGATCCCGTGACTGCACCGATGGGATACGCGTGGAATCCGACCGTCGTCGGCGCGAAAAGCGAGGATACCTACCTCCTCTCGTCCGATCGAAGCGAGATCCTCACCAAGACCGGACAGTGGCCGACGGTTGAGGTCGACCCCATCGACGTCGAGGCGCTCGATGGCGGTTCCACTCCGTCACTGGAGCGCCACACTCCGATCGTTCTTTGAGCCCAGGTTCGTCCGCCTCGCTTCGTCTCGCTCCGCTCCGACCCCGTGAAACCGGCCTCATCGAGAAACACTTTAGTACTGTCACGCGCGTAGTCCGCAATAATGAGCGCGGATGCCCGTCGCGACGCTCGAGTTTTCCGAGAGCGGCGAGCCCCGCGACCGCGACGACCGGCCCTTTGAGGCCGAGATCACCACATTCCCATCGTCGCGCTCGTTTGTTTTCGTTCTACCGTTCGGTTTTCGGTTTCGTGAGCAGCCGCTCTGGGTGTTATTTACAAAACTAAAACCGCTGAATTTAAGGGTTTGAGGGTCCCAGAATACGATAATGACACGCGTGGCACTCGCGTTTAGCGGGGGACTCGACACCACCGTCTGTGTACCGATCTTAGAGGAGGAGTACGAATACGACGAGGTCATCGGCGTCACCGTCGACGTCGGTCAGCCCCCCTCGGAGTTCGAGGAAGCCGCGGAGACGGCGGAGGCGCTCGGACTTGAGCACTACGTCGTCGACGCCAAAGAGGAGTTCGCCGACCTCTGTTTCGACGCAGTGGCGGCGAATGCGACCTATCAGGGATACCCGCTCGGTACGGCGCTGGCGCGGCCGGTCATCGCCGAGGCGATCCTCGAGGTCGCTCTCGAGGAGGACTGCGACGCCGTCGCCCACGGCTGTACCGGCAAGGGCAACGACCAGTTGCGGTTCGAAGCCGTCTGGCGTGGCTCGGATCTCGAAGTGATCGCGCCCGTGCGCGAACTCGGTCTCACCCGCGAGTGGGAGATCGACTATGCCGCGGAGAAGGACCTTCCGGTCGAGGGCGGCGCCGGCGGCGTCTGGTCGATCGACACGAACATCTGGTCGCGTGCGGTTGAGGGCGGCGAACTGGAGAACCCCGATTACGTGCCCCCGGAGGACATCTACGAGTGGACGGCCGAGCCCGAAGGCGAGACCACGATCGAGGTGACCTTCGAGGAAGGCGTTCCGGTCGCGATCGACGGCGAGGAGATGGACCCCGTCGAGCTCATCCAGCACCTCAACGAGTACGCCGGCGGCTACGGCGTCGGCCGCACCGACGTCATGGAGGACCGGATGCTCGGCCTGAAGGTGCGTGAGAACTACGAGCACCCGGCGGCCACGGTCCTGCTTACGGCCCACTCGGCACTTGAGGATCTCGTGCTCACGAAGGGCGAGCGCTCCTTCAAGAAGGGAATCGAACAGGAGTGGTCCGAGAAGGCTTACGAAGGGCTCGTGTTTGCCCCGCTCGTCGATGCCCTCGACGCCTTCATCGACGAGACGCAGGACGTCGTCACCGGCAGCGCAACGGTGAAGGTCGCGGGAGGAAACTGCCGCGTCGTCGCTCGCGACAGCGAGTACGCGGTCTACTCCGAGGAAATGGCCTCGTTCAACACCGCCGACGTCGCCGGGATCTCCCAGGAGGACGCCACGGGCGTCGCCAAGTATCACGGTCTGCAGGAACGCCTCGCCAACCGGGTCCACTCCGACGTCTCGAACCGTGAACTCGCCGCCGACGGCACCGGTTCCGGGTCCGACGCCGACTCGACCACGAACGGAAACGTGGATACCCCGTCCACTGACGAGTAACCATGACCGACGGCAACGCTCCCGGGACGGCCGTCCGCCGCGATCGTTTCAGCGGCGGCCCTGCCCGTGAATTCCTTTCCAGTCTCGCGGCCGACGAAGCCATCTTCGCGGCCGATCTGGCAGTCGATCGCGCGCACGTGGTCATGCTCGCGGAGCAGGACATCGTCGAGACGGAAACCGCGGGCGCGATCCTCTCCGCGCTCGCCGATGTCGAGGCCGCTGGCCACGGCACCCTCTCGGAGGGCGAAGACGTCCACGAGGCCATAGAGACCGCCGTCATCGACCGGATCGGCACGGACGGCGGTCGGATGCATACCGCGCGCTCACGAAACGACGAGGTCGCGACGTGCATCCGGTATCGGCTTCGCGAGGACCTCCTCGCGGTCGCGGAGGCAACGATCGCCCTCCGCGAGGCGCTTACGGAGACGGCTCGCGACCACGTGGCGACGACGATGCCCGGCTATACGCATCTTCAACCCGCCCAACCGACGACCGTCGCCCACCACCTGCTGTCTTACGAGTCCGCGATCGGTCGTGAGACCGGGCGGCTGCTCGATGCGTACGACCGGACGAACCGGTCCCCACTCGGTGCCGCGGCGTTCGCGGGGACGCCCTTCGCGATCGACCGCAAACGGACCGCCGAGCTGCTCGGGTTCGATGGGATCGTCGAGAACTCGATGGATGCGGTTTCCGCACGCGACTTCCTCGTCGAGGCGGCCGCGACGTTCGCGTCACTCACCGTTACACTCTCGGGCCTTGCCGAGGACCTGATCGTCTTCACGAACAAGGGCTTTCTCGAGTTGGACGACGATTACGCTTCGACCTCCTCGATCATGCCCCAGAAGAAGAATCCGGACACCCTCGAACTCACACGCGGCGCCGCGGGGGATGCGATCGGGGAGCTAACGGGCGTCTTGACCGCTCTGAAGGGGCTTCCTCGGGCGTACAACCGTGACCTCCAGCGCGTCCATCCCGGCGTCTTCGAGATCGCGGGCGTCGTTCGCGATGCGACCGACGTCGCCGGTGGCGCCGTCGCAACCGCCGAGTGGAACACGGAAACCCTCTCTGCGGCCGCCGGCGAGGGATTTTCGACCGCGACCGGCGTTGCGGACCTGCTCGCAATGGCCGGGTTGCCCTTCCGGTCAGCCCACGAGATCGTCGCCCACGCTGCGGCGTCGATCGACGATGCCACCGACGTCGAGACGACCGCGGCAACCCTCGATGCGGCTGCTGAGGACGTCCTCGGGGAGTCGCTTTTCGGCTACGTCGACCGCGAGGACCTCGAACGCGCGCTCGATCCCGCAGCCAGCGTGGCGAGCCGCGACTCCGCAGGTGGTCCCGCACCCGGGACGGTCGAGGCCGCGATCCGGAGGGTCGACTCGGCGATCGCGACGGACGCCTCGTCAATCGCGGACCGACGCGACGGACTGACCGAGGCGACCGAGACGCTCGAGGCGGAGGTGGCGTCGTATGTCTGAATCCGTCCGCCCTCGTGTGCGCGCGTCGCCCGGCGCTCGGCGACCGGCCGCTCGGCCGGCACGATCCATATCCACGTTCCTCGGAGGGAACACGTATCTATACGAAATTTGATGGGTGATCTCGAACGGTCGCGTTAACGACCCGTTGTCCCGTTAGCTTCTGGTACATGTCGTATTTGTCTTCTGATAGGTTCGAAGGGTTTATGTAGCAACGACGGTGATCTACAGCCACGACAATGACACAAGCAGAATGTGTCGAGTGCGGGGCCGAGGTATCCCTGCACGACGACCTCGAGGTGGGAGAGATCATCGACTGTGGCACCTGTGGCGCCGAGTTGGAGGTCATCGACGTTTCCCCGCCGGTCCTCGATCGAGCCCCGGAGCTCGAAGAGGACTGGGGGGAGTGAAATGAAGGTCGGAATCCTCTATTCCCGGATCCGCAAGGACGAGAAGCTCCTTCTTTCGGAGCTTCGCGACCGCGGCCACGAGGTCGAGAAGATCGACGTGCGCAAGGAGCGGTTCGGTCTGGAATCGACGACCGCGAACGTCGACGACCTCGACATCGTCGTCGATCGCTGTCTCGCGACGAGCCGGTCGCTTTACGCCTCGCGATTCCTCGACAGCTACGGCGTTCCCGTGGTCAACGCACCGGAGACTGCCGACGTCTGTGCAGACAAGGCGAAAAACTCCCTCGCGCTTGCGAACGCGGACATCCCCACGCCGGAGACTGAGATCGCATTTACGACCGACGCCGCCCTTGAGTCGATAGAGGAGTTCGGCTATCCCTGTGTGCTCAAGCCCGTGGTCGGATCCTGGGGCCGGCTGATGGCGAAGATCGACTCGCGCAACGCCGCGGAGGCGATCTTAGAACACAAGGCGACGCTCGGTCACTACGAACATAAGGTGTTCTACGTCCAGGAATTCATCGACAAGCCGGGGCGGGATATCCGCGTCGTGGCCGTCGACGGCGAGCCGATCGCCGCGATGACGCGAACCTCGGAGCACTGGCTGACGAATGCCGCCAAGGGCGGCGAAGTCGACGAGTTCGAGATCGACGAGACGGCCCTTGACCTCGTCGAGACGGCCTCCAAGGCGGTCGGCGGCGGCCTGCTCGGGATCGATCTAATGGAGGTTGGCGGCACTGAATCAGGCGAGTATACGGTTCATGAGGTGAACCACACCGTCGAGTTCAAGGCGCTCAACGACGCCGTCGCCACCGACGTTCCCGGTGCCGTCGTCGACTGGCTCGAGACCCGCGTCGCGGCTGCGGAGGCCGACGAGGGAAATGAACGACGTGCGGCGGGAGTGACGACGCCATGAGTGCAGGATCGCTCACGGCAAGCGTGATCGGCGGCTCCGGCTTTGCGGGCGGTGAACTGCTTCGCCTGCTTGCTGGCCATCCCGAATTCGAGATCGTCCAGGCGACCTCCCGATCGTACACGAACAAGACCATCGGATCGGTTCACCCGAACCTTCGGTCGCTCGATCTTCGGTTCACCGATCCCGAGGACCTCGAGTCGGTCGATGTCCTCTTCGCGGCGACGCCACACGGCGTTTCGATGGAACAGGTCGATACCTACTTCGAGGCGGCCGACACCGTCGTCGACCTCTCGGCGGACTTCCGGCTGCCCGACGTCGATCTCTACGACGAGTGGTACGAGGGACACGACGCACCCGAGTATCTCGACCGAGCCGAGTATGCGCTGCCGGAACTCAACCGCGGGAATCTCGCGGGTGCGGACCTCATCGCCGGCGGCGGCTGTAACGCGACCGCCACGATCCTCGGGCTGAAACCCCTCGTCGATGAGAGAATCCTCGCTCCCGAGACGGGCGAGGTCGTCGTCGACGTGAAGGTCGGATCCTCTGAGGGCGGCGCCGGCGGCGGTGCGGCCTCCTCACATCCCGAACGCTCGGGCGTCGTCCGTCCCTACGCACCGATCAGTCACCGCCACGAGGCGGAGATCGAGGCGTACCTCGGACTCGACGTCTCATTTACCGTCCACGCCGTCGACATGATCCGGGGTGCCTCCGCGACGTGTCACGTTTTTCCGGACGCGCCCGTCTCGAAGGGTGATCTGTGGGGCGCCTATCGCGGCGCCTACGAGGAGGAACCGTTCATGCGGCTCGTCTCCGGTGGCGGTGGCGTCTACCGCTATCCCGAACCGAAAGCCGTCGCTGGCACGAACGTTGGCGAGGTCGGGTTCGAACTGGACGCGAGCAACGAACGCGTCGTCGTTTTCTCGGCCATCGACAACATGATGAAAGGGTCGGCCGGCCAGGCCGTCCACGCGACCAACGTCGCGTTCGGCTTCGAGGAGACGGCCGGCCTCGATTTCCAGGGGCTCCACCCGGTGGGATCGCCGTGATTGACGCTGATTCCGACGCGCCGCCCGTCGTCGTCAAGGTCGGTGGCGCCAGGGCGGTCGATCCTGCAGGCGCGATCGACGACGTCGCACGCCTCGTCGAGGAGGGCCGAACGGTCGTCGTGGTCCACGGCGGATCCACGGCGGTCGATGAGACACTTGACCGCCTCGGGATCGAACCCGAGTACGTCGAATCCGCCTCCGGCGTCACCGGCCGGTTCACCGACACGGAGACGATGGAGGTCTTCGAGATGGTAATGGCTGGCAAGCTCAACACGGAACTCGTCGCCGACCTCCGAGCGGCCGAAGTGGATGCAGTCGGGCTCTCGGGCGTCGACGGTGGTCTCCTCTCGGGACCGCGAAAGTCCGCAGTTCGTGTGATCGAGGACGGCAAAAAGAAGATCCGCCGCGGTGACCACTCGGGAAAACCCGAATCGGTGAACGCCGATCTCCTTCGCGGGCTCGCCGCCGATGGCTACGTTCCCGTCGTCTCCCCACCGATGGCGGGGAAGGAGCGTGACGGCGGCGTCACCCCCGTCAACACGGATGCCGATCGCGCAGCGGCCGTGATCGCCGGCGCGCTTGGCGCGGAACTCGTTCTGTTGACCGATGTCTCCGGAGTCTACGCGGATCCCGACGATCCCGAGACCCTCATCGAGTTGGTCTCGACACCTGCGGATCTCGACCGTCTCGAGGCCGCGGCGGAGGGATTCATGGGAAAGAAGGTAATGGCGGCCAGGGAGGGACTCTCGAACGGGTCTCCGCTCGCCGTGATTGCTGATGCGAACGCCGAGGATCCGATCGTCGATGCACTCGGTGGCAAGGGAACGCACGTGCTCGCGAGCGCGCTTGGGGCCGAAGACGACCCTGAAAAACCGACCGACGACGCGACCGTGGAGGGTACATAGATGTCCGGATTCGTCTTCTCGGAGAAGCCGATCACGATCGAGTCCGGCGACGGGGCGACCCTCGTTGCCGACGACGGGACCGAGTATCTCGATTTCGGTGCCAGCTATGCATGTGCACCGCTCGGCCATTCACACCCCACGGTCACGGAGGCGGTAACGAGACAGGCCGAAGCGCTCACCTACGTGCAGGCGTCCTACCCCGTCGAAACGCGAACGGAGACCTACGAGAAGCTTGCAACGCTTGCACCCGGCGATCTGGAGAACGTCTGGCTCTGTAACTCCGGGACCGAGGCCAACGAGGCGGCGATGAAGTTCGCTCGCGCTGCGACCGGTCGCGAGACGATCGTCGCGACCAAACGCGCCTTCCATGGGCGCACGCTCGGCGCGCTCGCGCTCACCTGGAAGAAAAAGTACAAGGACCCCTACGAGCCGCTCGCGGGGGGCGTCGAGTTCGTCGAGTACGGCAACGCCGAGGAACTCGCTGAAACGGTCGACGAGGACACCGCTGCGGTCTTTTTAGAACCCGTCCAGGGTGAGGGTGGCATCCACCCCGCCGCGACCGACTATTTGAACGCCGCTCGCGAGGTGACTGCGGAGGCGGGCGCCGCGCTCGTCTTTGACGAGATCCAGACCGGCGTCGGCCGGACCGGGACGCTTTGGGCCTGCGAGCAGGCCGGCGTGGTTCCCGACATCCTCACGACGGCGAAGGGGATCGCAAACGGGCTCCCGATGGGGGCGACCCTTTGTGCGGACTGGATCGCGGAGGACTTCGGCGATCACGGTTCGACGTTCTCGGGCGGTCCCGTCGTCTGTGCAGCCGCGAACGCGACCCTCGAGACGGTCGTCGAGGAGGACCTCCCGGCTCACGCGGAGAGAGTCGGTTCGGACCTCCGGGACCGTCTCGAGGATGCGGTCGACGACCACGATCTCCCAGTCCGTGACGTACGGGGGTCGGGGCTGATGGTCGGCATCGAGGTCAAACGTGGATCCAATCGGATCCTTCGCGACCTCGCGATCCAGGAGGCAGTGCTGGCGCTGCCGGCCGGTCGGTCCGTCGTGCGACTGCTTCCCCCGCTCATCGTCGAAGCGGCCGAGACGGAGCGATTCGTCGACGCGTTCGTGGAGGTGCTCTCGTAGTGCCCGCCGACTCCGAGACGGCCGGGTCCGGTGACGCCGATCGCGATGTGGAGTCATCTCGCGCGGTCGTCGCTGGTGGCCGGGGATCGCACCCCGACGCCTGCGACACGCCGGCCCGAAAGCTGCTTTTCGATCTCGTGTCGACCCCTTCGCCTTCCGGCGAGGAGACTGCGGCCGCAGAACGCCTCCGGGAGTTCTTCGAGGCGAACGGCCGCGAGGCGTGGATCGACGAGGTCGGAAACGTCCGCGCGCCCGCGGACGACTCGGTGCTTCTCACCTCGCACATCGACACCGTCCCCGGCGACATCCCCGTCGAAGTAAAATCCGCCCTCGAATCGGCCTACGACGTCGACCCCGCCGAGGAGAACGAGGCCCTCTGGGGGCGCGGAACGGTCGATGCGACCGGTCCGCTCGTCTCGATGGCCGTCGCCGCGGTCGAGACCGGCGTCTCCTTCGTCGGCGTCGTCGACGAGGAGACCTCCTCGCAGGGTGCGCGCCATCTCGTCGCCGACCGCGACCCCCCGGATGCGGTCGTCAACGGTGAACCCTCCGGCTGGAACGGGATCACGCTCGGATACCGTGGCTTCCTGGCCGGCACGTACGTCAATACGAGCGAGTCCGGACACACCTCGCGTCCGGAGCCCAACGCGATCCAACACGCGATCGATTGGTGGGCGGGCGTCGAGGACGTCTTCGATCCCGCTGACTCCGACACGCCGATCTTCGAACAGGTGACGACGAAGCCGGTCTCCTTCGACGGTGGACTCTCCGAGGATGGACTCGCCGTGGAGGCGACCGTGGCTGTCCAACTTCGAGTCCCCCCGTCCAAGACCGTCGACGAGGTCCACGAACTCGCCGAGGGTGAGTTGACGACCGGATCGGTCCACTGGAAGGAACCGATCCCGCCCGTGATGGAGAGTTCGCGGACGCCGCTGGCGCGGTCGTTCCGCGTCGCGATCCGCGAACAAGGCGGGGACGTTCGACTGCTCAGAAAGACCGGAACAAGCGATATGAATCTGTTTGCGGCCGCCTGGGACCGTCCGATGGTGACCTACGGTCCCGGCAACTCGGATCTGGATCACGCTCCCAACGAACACCTCCCGCTTGCGGAACTCGACCGGGCGGTGACGGTGTTGAGTGAGGTCTGCCGGGATCGCCGATAGATCCACCGCGACACCGACCCTGAGACGACAGCAAACCGACACACGACATAGATACACCATGTCACTTACGACCGACGACTTCCTCGACATCGACGACCTCTCGCCGGCCGAACTCGACCAGGTGCTCGATCGCGCCGCAACGTTGAAGGCCGGCGCGGACGACGCGCGGCTGCCGGATGCGACGCTCGCCATGATCTTCGAGAAGCCCTCGACGCGGACCCGCGTCTCCTTCGAGACGGGGATGACGGACCTGGGCGGACACGCCATGTTCCTCGGTCCCGAGGACATCCAACTCGGGCACGGCGAACCGCTTCGCGATACGGCCCGCGTCCTCGGCCGCTACGTCGACGCCGTGATGGCGCGGCTTTTCGACCACGCCGACGTCGAGGTCCTCGCCGAATACGCCGATTGTCCCGTCATTAACGGGCTCACCGACGAGGCACATCCGTGTCAAACGCTCGCCGATCTCCTCACGATCCGCGAATACGCCGGCGAGGACGTCCACGTCGCGTGGGTCGGCGACGGAAACAACGTCGGACAGTCGTTCGTCGTGGGGGCGGCGATGGCCGGCATCGACGTGACGGTCGCGACGCCGGCGGAGTACCGGATGGACGAGACCGTCTTCGATCGCGCCGCCGCCTTCGGTGCCGACCCGACGGTAATCACCGATCCCGAGGCCGCCGTCGCCGATGCGGACGTCGTCTACACGGACGTGTGGATCTCGATGGGCCAGGAGGGCGAACGCGAGGAGAAACTCGCCGCGTTCGACGGCTTCCAGGTGAACGAGTCGCTACTTGCCGGAACCGACGCGGCCGTGATGCACTGTCTGCCCGCCCACCGCGGCGAGGAGATCACGAACGACGTCCTCGAATCCGATCGCGCGCTCGCGTGGGAGCAGGCCGAAAACCGGCTTCACGCACAGAAGGCGCTGCTCGTCGAACTGTTGTCGTAGTCATCCCCGATCGATCTCGCCGGACGTGGGGCGTCGACGCCCCGTCTCAAAAGTCGTGTTCGAGATCCTCTGGATCGGAGTCCGCCTTCTGGATGATTATCTTTCCGTCCCGAACCCGAACGAATACCTCGTCGCCGATCTCCATACCGGCGACTGCAAGTTCGTCTTCGTGTAGGTTCACGTGTACGTTGTGGTACTCGCCCTCCTCGTCTTTGGCCCCACTTGGACTGAGCTTCTTCTTGCGAACCATCGGCGGGTTTCTGCGTGCAACTTCGCCGTAGGAGATACATAAGTGTTGTTTACCGGCCAACGGACGCAAGCACTCGATCATCGGCACACGCGGGGCGATCTCAGCCGGATCGTCTTACCGTGATTGAGGGGGTCCCTGCGAATCGACCGAAGACTCACGAGCGGTTATCCAGGATGCGTTCACCGGTTCGGATCGATCTTCCGTCCCTTCTGCTCGAAGAACGAACGATTGATCGCGTTCGCGGCCGCACAGATCGGGCATCGAGCGCCCTCGACGACTGCAGACTCATCCCGACGACGGCACCGCGTCCCAGCCGATTTCGTCCGCTCTTTCGTCCGAACCGACGCTTGAATCCAGTATTCACCCCTGTTTCGGGCAAAATTTATCCCGTACAAGCGGTCACATCGCCGCCTGATGCCACTTTTGCCCCCGAATCCCCGGTATATTTATAATAGATTGTGTGTTGGATTGCCATGGAGGTCGACAACTATGGTACGTGACGACGGCAAGCGAAATTTCGCCCTGCGAGAGGAGGGCGGATCGGAAACGAGCGTCTTCTCCGGAAACACTCCCCGACAGGCGGCCCTGAAGGCTGCCCGGCGAATCGAGCCGGCGAATTCGGAGGATGATGCCGATCGACGAACGCTTCGGCTCCGTGAGAAGGGGACGGACAAGGTCCACGTCTACGAGGGATGGGCCTGGGAGGAGGAACCGCCCGAGAACAGTCCCGACTGGCTGGAGGACCAGGATGCGATCACGGAGGCGAACGTCTCCAAACAAGGCATCAAACACCTCGAAGAGGAGTAGGCAGCAACCGGTCTCGGATTTTTCGACGAATATACACGCGCTCGATCGGTAGCGACGGGTACACGGCCATCACCCGGCGGGACCTGCCGTTCGAGCGGGGGATGACCGGCCGGCCTCCAGCCGTGTCATATTCTCGTCGCCGTCGCGCTCCCGAACGAAGCTTCCGATCGGTCGAGCCTCCCCCATTCGCGAAGCCGGTAGCCACCCGTTTCTCCGCGATCGGCCCGGTCCTCGCCGGTTGACGGGACAGCAGTTAGTCACGTCTCGGTGATCGCTCCTCGCTTCTCGTCTCAGTGGATGGGCTTGATCCTGTGAGGCCCATTGTATCGTGTGTGC
>NZ_JBGUBC010000018.1:0-55556 GCF_041821145.1 Halopenitus sp. H-Gu1
CCCATTCATATTTCATTCATCCTTTGTAGTAGTGACAACCCTCTGGGAGAGTTGATTCGCCGCCTGCCCATTCATATTTCATTCATCCTTTGTAGTAGTGACAACGCTCTGGAGTGAGTTGGAGTGTCGTCAGTCGGTCAGTTTTTGCACGGAGATGCGTCTTCACGGTCTCACTACTTCCAAGGGGGATCGTCTCTCGACGTTCTGGGAGACGTCCTCGTCATGACGACGGCGACGATCGAGCCCACTCGTGAGAATCAGCTCCGGAGATTCATCCGGCTGTAGCCGGAGGTCGACGTTACTCCTCGCGATCGGGTGCTCGAAGCGAATCGTCGACGACGGTTCCGTCCGGTCGGATGGTGATCGTTCCAAGTGAGACGGTCTCTCCGACGTCGGCGCGTCTGTCGATCGTTTCGAGGACGGCTCGCCGGTCGAGGCGCTCCCAGACTTCCCGTTCGACGAGTGATTGGAATGCCTCGGGATCCGACCACCCCGAATCGATCGCCGAGGGAACACGAACGACGAACTCGAAGGCCGTCTCCGTGAGGTGGATGCCAACCGCGAACGTGTCTTCGCTCACGGGGGCGTCTTCGGGACGGACGTGCAAAGGGACACCGATGGCGGTTGGCGATCGACTGCCCGAAAGACATTTGTCGACCGAAACGGATCCTCGGCCGTGGCACCTCCTCAAAGCGGGGACGATCCCGTCATCTCCCCCGCGATCGGACTCGCAGTCGCGATCCTCGCGATCAGCACCGGTGCGATACTGGTCCGGTTGAGCACGGCTCCGAGTTCGGTGGCGGCCCTCTATCGCGTGACGTTTACCACCATCCCGCTCGTTCCGATCCTGTTCATTCGGTATCGCGATCACCTTCGTCGGATCACCCGTCGCGATCTGGGTTTCGCCGTCGTGTCGGGTGTTGCGCTTGCGATTCACTTTGCGAGTTGGTTCGAGAGTCTCGAGTGGACGAGCGTCGCTGCCAGCGTGACGCTCGTCCAGGCACAACCAGTGTTCGTGGCAATCGGTGCCTGGCTGCTGCTTCGTGAGACGGTCACGCGCTCGATGGCGGCCGGGATCGCCGTTGCCGTCCTCGGCGTGGTCGGGATGTCGGTCGGTGACCTGCTGACCGGAGGACTCGTCGGCGCGGCACCGCTGTACGGCAATGCACTCGCGCTGGTGGGTGCGGTCATGGCGGCCGTCTACGTTCTCGCCGGTCGATCGCTTCGGCAACGCGTCGCGCTCATTCCCTACGTCGTCATCGTCTACGGCGTCTGTGCGATCACGCTTTTCGTGTTCGTGCTGGTACAGGGCCTCCCACTTCTCGAGTATCCCGCACGGGAATGGTGGATCTTCATCGGGCTCGCCGTCGGCCCCGGACTCTTCGGCCATACCGTGATAAACTGGGCGCTCGCCCACGTCGACTCGAGTCTCGTCTCCGTCTCGCTGCTCGGTGAGCCGGTCGGTGCGACGCTGCTCGCGCTCGCGATCTTCATCGAGGTTCCGACGCCGGCGACCGTCGTGAGCGGCACGATCGTCCTCGCGGGGATCTACCTCACCGCCCGCGGCCGTCCGGACGTGTGATCGTCCCCCTTCCGTTCAGTGTAGTTTGATCTCGACGCGGCGGCCGTCGGGATCGCGAACGTAGGCGGCCCAGTCACGTCCGTAAGCCCCGTATCGCTTTTTCGGCTCGTCCGGTTCGATCTCGTAACCCGCCTCGTCGATCGTCTCGAGAATCCCTTCGAGTTGGTCTCGAGTGTCCATCTCGTCCGATCGCACGAGCAGGCAAACGTGCTCGCCGCCAACGTCGAGTTCGTCCTCGTCGAGCGATTTCGGATCGGTCGGAACGAGATGGAGATGTCGCCCGCCCGCCACGACTGCGACGTAGGGAACCTCGTCGGCGTTGTAGCGATCACGGTCGCGGACCGACAGTCCGAGCAGATCACGATAGAAGGCCAGTGACGCCGCGAGATCGGTGACGCGTAACGCAACGTGGTCCACGTCGGAAACTTCGATGTCCATGCCAGCGGATCGTTCCCGATCGACTTAGCTGGACGGGGACCGTTCGGGCTTCCGACCGTAACGTCCGACTATGACGTCTCGTCCCCAGTTTCCTCCAGGAGGGATCCGGTCTTTCGGTGACGGTCGCGAAACATCGCCTCGAATCCGAGTTGCACGAGGGGATCGAGGCGATCAGTCACGATCCCGATGGGCATTCGATACTCCAGATCGTCGACGAGAACCGTCTCGTCACCGTCGGCGAAAAACAGGTGCGTGTGTTCCCATCGAGGGAGCGGGCCCTCCTCCATGTCGTCGATGAAGTACGCGCGTCCCGGGTTCGATCGACGTCGACGGATGTGGGAGGTCCATCCGCGTCGGGGCCCGATCCCGAACGGATGAAGCGACATTCGGATCCGGGTTCCCTCCTCGAGAATCTCGAGATCGCGCTCGCCGTCGGGACCGACGACGGAGTCGATCCGCAGATTCATCCAATCCGGCGTCAGTGCCGTCAAGCCCTCCACTCGCGAGTGGAACTCCCAGACGCGTTCGAGCGGAGCCGCGATCCTCGTTCGTCGCCGATACGTGGGCATACTCCCAATAGGAAGCTGACCGGCAAAAGGATCGTGTGCCCTCGCCGATGGTCGCAAGCGCGATCGATCCCGAATCAGTCGCATCGAAACGCCGATATCCCGGCGACTTCTTTCCTTCGACGATGGAACGTGGCGCGATCGATGTCGGCTCGCTCGATGGACCGTTCGACCTACAGGCCACCCTTGAGAGCGGTCAGAGTTATCTCTGGACACGCGAGGACGAACGTGCCTACGAGACGGATGGTGCTCACGGGGGCGATCACACCTACCACACAGTTGTTCCCCCGATCGATGGCGTAAACGACCAACGGGAAGTGGTTCGGGTCCGACAGCGCGGCGGGGTTCAGGAAGGGACCCTCGAGTGGGAATCGACGACGGACGCCACGCCGATCCTCACCCACCTCCTTCGGCTCGATGACGACCTCGACGCCATCCTGGCGAGAACTCCCGACGATCCGCTCTTTGAACGGGCCTCCGAGGCCTACGAAGGGATGCGTCTCGTTCGCGATCCGCCGTTTTCGTGTCTCGTCTCGTTCATTTGTTCCGCACAGATGCGCGTTCACCGGATCCACGGAATGCAGCGTCGACTTGAGGCCACCTACGGCGAGCCGATCGACTTCGAGGGCGAGCGGTACCACGCGTTCCCGACCCCGAAGCGGCTCGCCGAGGCGAGTGAAGCGGCCCTTCGCGACCTGTCGTTGGGATACCGCGCGCCCTACGTGAAACGAACGGCTCGCATGGTCGCCGAGGGCGAAACGCGGCCCGAGCGTGCCGCCGACATGGCATACGAGTCGGCTCGCGAGTGGCTGACTCGGTTCGTTGGAGTTGGACAAAAGGTCGCAGACTGCGTGGCGCTGTTCTCACTGGATTTCCTCGAGGCGGTGCCGCTTGACACCTGGATTCGCTCGGTTATCGCCGATCGGTACCCCGATTGTGACCGCGGCGGGTACGTCGAGACGTCGCGAGCGATTCGCGAGCGGTTCGGTGGACCAATAGCCGGCTACACGCAGACGTACGTGTTTCATCACCTTCGGTCGGGCGGGGAGTGAGCTCACAGGAGTCGGCCGAACCTTCATACCCCCTCGTGCGTTAGTTACTACCACGATGGATTGTCGAGTCGTCGTCGAAGCTGCGGTTCCGGTATACGACGTAACGAACGCCGACGAGGCGATCCGGATCGCGATCTCGAAGACCGGCGAGATGTTGAATCCCGATCTCAACTACGTCGAGATCGAGATGGGATCACGAACCTCGCCGGGCGGGGAGGAGCTTCCCCCCGCCTTCATCGCAGCCGACGAGGCCCTCGTCGCCCTCGAGTTGGAGATGACCGTGTTCAACGTCGATCGACCCGAACACGCTTCTCGAATCGCTCGCAAGGAGATCGGCCAACGGCTCCACAACATCCCGCTTTCGGTACTTGAGATCGAGGTCCTCGAGGATGAAGACGGGGATGAGACTGAGGATGAGACTGAGGACGGGGATGAGACGGAAGAGGAGGACGACGACGCAGACGCCGGTACTGAGTCCGACGATGAGGAGGATCTACTGCCCGAGTTCGAGGAGATGGTCGACGAATGATTCGAACCCTCTCGCTGACGAGATACGAATCCGAGTGACGGCCACGACGTCATCGTGGTAGCGATCGTGGGCGGCGTCGATCGTAATAGTAGGCGGGACGGCGTCTCCACTACGGGGAACTATGGCGTCGAGATGCGTCGATGTCCGTCGTTCAGTCCGCGGTGGGGGCCAGCGTCTCGGAGTCGGCCTCCTCCATCGGTGTGGTGATTCCCTTTGCGAGTTTAAAAACAGCCGCCTTGTGATCGGTCTTCGATTTGTGGATCGATGTCGGTTTTACGCCCATCGTCTCGTACTCTTCGAGATCGAGGTCCTCGTTCCAGTATTCGCACTGTTTTCGTACTTCCGAAAGAAGCCCGTGCAGGTGGATGAGCTCTTGTTTCTTCATGAGCAGGCGTTTCTAGCGACCGGAGGTTTATAGTATTATCTTGAGTCCCGTTAACATACTTCTCAACGTAGACGGCTCATACCTGCCATATTCAAGCGATCCGTGGAAACGCCGCGAAGCTTTAATGCGATTCCACCGAAACCATCATATATGGACTACGACGATCGACTCGACCGTGCGCTCGAGGAGACCCCGGATATCCATCAGCAGGGCGAACGCTTCGAGGTCCCGACGCCGGAGATTCGGACGGAGGGGCACGCGACCGTCTTCGAGAACTTCCAGGACGTCGTCGAACGTCTCGACCGCGATCCGGATCACGTCCTGCAGTTCCTCCAGAACGAACTCGGGACGAGCGCGCGGATCGACGAAAGCGGACGCGCACGACTGACCGGTGACTTCTCGACGGACCGGATCCAGGCGGCGATCGACGACTATCTGGAGGCATTCGTGATCTGTCCGGAGTGTGGACTCCCCGATACGCGCTTTGAGACCGAACAGGGGACGCGAGTGATCAAGTGTGACGCCTGTGGTGCGATCTCGCCGACCGGCGAGTGACTGCCGACTCCTGGTCGGGGGGCCTACTGAAACTGTTTGACCGTCTCGAGGTCGCGTCCGGTCCGCATGAACTCCGTCAGTCGCCGCGTAGCGTGACAGTCGGGGCAGCTGAAGTTCGTCCGAAGATCTGGGAGATCGCTAGGTGAGTCCTGCCAGTCCTTCGAACACTCGGGACACTGCAGTCGAACGAATGCTTCGACCATGCTGTTGGGTTTCGCCCCCTCCCTAAAGAAGGTGTGCCCGAGACGTCCGTTCGTGTTCTTACCGCCGTGATATTTATCCGTCCCTCTCGAAGTTCCCCCATGCCCGGCGATAGTGAGGATCCGAACGCGGAGGTACAGTATCATCTCGAGATCACTCTCGAGGACATCGCATCGAGCGTGTTGCTTCCTGGCGATCCCGATCGCGTCGACGCGGTTGAGGCGATCTGGGAGTCGGCCGAGGAGGTCGCACGACACCGGGAGTACCGAACCGTGACCGGTCGATACGACGGAGTTCCCATCTCGGTCACATCGACCGGGATCGGATCGCCGTCGGCGGCGATCGCCCTCGAGGAACTCGCGCGCGCGGACGCGGAAACCTTCATTCGGGTTGGCTCCTGTGGTGCGCTCCATCCGGAAATGGACATCGGCGATCTGGTGATCACCACGGGTGCCGTCAGACAGGAGGGAACGAGCGACGAGTACGTCCGCGAGGACTATCCCGCGGCTGCAAGCGACGAGGTCGTCTCCGCACTCGTCGCCGCCGCAGAGCGGCTGGGGCATGACTACCACGTCGGGATCACGATGAGCACCGATTCCTTTTATGCAGGACAGGGCCGTCCCGGATTCGACGGCTTCGAGGCGGCCGGCTCGGCGGAACTCCTCGACGAGCTTCGTGAGGCGAACGTGAAGAACGTCGAGATGGAGACGAGCGCCATTCTCACGCTCGCGAACGTCTACGGGCTCCGCGCTGGCGCGGTCTGTGCAGTCTATGCGAACCGGGCGACCGGTGAGTTCCGGACCGAGGGCGATTCGCGTGCGGTCGAGACCGCAAGCCTCGCGGTAAAACTTCTCGCACGGATGGACGGACGGGCGGCCGAGGCCGGCGCGGATCGGTTTCATGCGGGCCTGTCGCTTGAATGAGGATCCAACTGCAGAACGGTTCCAAAGCGACTTTATCCGATGGACACCCACCCTGTGGTATGAGTACGCAAGTTGTCGTCGTCGGCTCCGGATATGCCGGATCGGGCGCGATCAAGTCGCTCGAAGCGGAGATCGACGACGAGATCGACGTTACGTGGATCTCCGAACACGACTACCACCTCGTGCTCCACGAGGTTCACCGTGTGATCCGCGATCCGTCGATCGAATCGAAGATAACGATACCCATAGAGGAGATCAAATCCCGGTCGACCCGATTCGTTCAGGGGCGCGTGGTCGACGTTGATGTCGAGGATCGCCGGATTGAGACCGACGACGGGACGACCGTCGACTACGACTACCTGCTTTTGGCGATCGGTTCGACGACTGCGTTCTTCGGGATCGAGGGGCTCAAGGAGAACGCTCACCAACTGAAATGTCTCGAGGACGCCCGCGCAATCCACGACGACGTTCGTGCAGCCGCCTCCGAGGCAACCCAGTCGGAACCGGCACAGGTTCTCGTCGGCGGTGCCGGGCTCTCCGGGATCCAGACGGCTGGCGAGATCGCCGAGTACCGCGACAAACACCGGGCCCCGATAGACGTCAAACTCATCGAAGGCCTCGAGGAGGTCTTCCCCGGTAACGATCCGGAGATCCAGGGCGCACTCCGGAAGCGTCTCGAAGAGGCGGACATCGAGATCCTTACGGGTGATTTCATCTCGCGGGCCGACGAGGAGTCCGTCTATCTCGGCGGCGGCGAGGAGGAGGAGCCCGAGGAACTCCCCTACGACGTGCTCGTCTGGACGGGCGGCATCACCGGCCACGAGGAACTCGAGAACGTCGACGTGGAGAAGGACGACCGCTCGAATCGCGTCGTCGCGAACTCGGATTTCACCACGAGCGACGACCGCGTGTTCGCGATCGGGGACACCGCGCTCGTCGAACAGGGCTCCGATGAGGTTGCGCCGCCGACCGCACAGGCCGCCTGGCAGGCTGCCGAGGTCGCCGGCGAGAACCTTGCGCGTGCGGCTCGCGGCGCTCCGCTCAAAACCTGGCACCACGACGACAAAGGAACCGTCATCTCGGTCGGCGAGCGGGCGGTCGCACACGACGTCGCCGGCGTCCCGATATCCACCTTCGGCGGCCCCGGGGCGAAGATACTGAAAAAAGGGATCGCGAGCCGGTGGATCGCGAAGGTCTCCTCGACCGGGCGTGGCGTGAGCGCGTTCGGCGATATGTAACGTCCGGGCGGCGAGATTTCAAAACGGGGCGGTCGAACGTGTTTGGATGGCTTCCGGTGAGTTCGGATGGATTACAGTGTGTTTTGCGTCGCTCAGTGTGACGGCTCTTCGACGGGCGCGCGCATATCGTCGATCCGCAAGATGAGAACGTTCGAGGTGTCGTCTTTCCCGTCGACGGTTCCCTCGATCAGCAGTTTCGACAGCGGCGTCGGTCCGACGGTCACCGAATCTCCCTCGTTGAACCCGCGAACCGATCCCTGTAGGTGGATCTCCGCGCGACACAGTTCGGGGTGGTGAACGCTTGAGAGGTCGATATCGTCGACGTTCGCCTCCTCGACATACTCGCCGTTGTGTCTGATCGCGACGTCTGCCGGCTCGTCCATCTCTTGGACATCGAGCGCCTCGTAGGCGCTCGCGGTCGGTTTGTATCCGCCCTTGGGTCCGGGAACCCCCTCGACGAGCTGGAGAGCCTTCAGGCTCTGCATCTGGTTGCGGATCGTTCCCGGATTCCGGTCTACTTCCCCTGCGATCTCTTCTCCTTTGACCGCGCCCTCCTCCTCGCGGTGGAGATTAATGAGGGCAGTGAGTATGCTTTTTTGACTCGACGTCAGCTCGATCGATGACATACGGTCCACTACTCACGGCTTCTGCTTAAATGCGGTGGATGACCCACCCAAGTCCCGGAAGTCCGACTCGAACGGTGAAGCCGCTGTGCGTCCCCGTGCCACCTGACCGTTCCCAGTATCGGCGCTTGCGACTGAACTAGTTGAGGGTGTGTTCGGAAAGTCGGTGGGGAGGCGGGCGTCCGACTAGAGGCGGGCGTTCTGCTGTAAGCAGCGTCTGCGGTACGTGATATCCTGCTGTACGCGGCGTCCTGCTGTAAGAGCGGCATCTCGCTGTACGCGGGTCCGTCAGTTGGGAGGCACGCCGACCGGCCTACTCCTCGCCGGTCTCGACCGTCTCCGCTTCGGAGCGATCGCCGTCGTTTTCCGCGATCGCAGCGGGAACGATATCGAGACACGCGACCTCGTCGTCCGGATCGAGGTCCATCACGATCACACCCATCGTGTTTCGCCCGACGGTCGAGACGTCCTCAACGCGCGTCCGCACGATCTGTCCGTCGGCGCTCATCGCGATCAGGTGATCACCGTGGGTGACCGCTTCGATCGCGACGACAGAACCGTTTCGGCTTCCCGTCTTGATGTCGATGAGACCCTTTCCGTTTCGTGACTGGACGCGGTAGTCCTCGACGTCGGAGCGTTTTCCGTAGCCGTTCTCGGTGACCGTGAGCACCCAGTTGTGCCGGTCGGCGTCGACGGCTGCGAGTCCGGCCACTCGATCGCCCGGCCGGAGATCGATTCCCCGGACTCCGCGGGCGCTTCGTCCCATCGGTCGCACCTCGTCCTCGTCGAACCGGATCGCCATCCCGTCTGCGGTCCCGATCACGAGATCGGAGTCGCCGTCCGTCTCCTCGACGTCGACGAGTTCGTCGCCGTCCTCCAACCGCAACGCACGGATCCCGGTCGATCGGATATTCTCGAAGGCCTCGACGGACGTCCGTTTGATGTACCCGTCGCGGGTGACCATCGTCAGATATCGCTCCTCGTCGACGTCCTCGCCCACTCGATCGCAGTCGACGACTGCCTGAATCTCCTCGTCGTCGTCGAGATCAAGCAGGTTGACTGCCGACTTGCCCCGGGCCGTCCGGGACATCTCGGGGATCTCGTAGGTCTTCAGCTGATAGATCTGCCCCCGGTTCGTGATCGCAAGCAGGTAATCGTGGGAGTTGGCGAGGAACACCGAGGAGACGCGATCGCCCTCCTTGAGGTCCGCTCCGATGATCCCCTTTCCACCGCGGTTTTGTGCACGGAAGGTCTCGAGGGACATCCGCTTGATGTAGTCGTCTTCGGACATCACGACGACACACTCCTCCTCGGGAATGAGGTCCTCGTGGGTCACCGTCCCGGAGTCCTCGATGAAGGACGTGCGACGCTCGTCGTCGTACTCGTCTTTGATCGCAAGCAACTCCGATTCGATCACCGAATCGAGCTCCGCCTGCGAATCGAGGATCTCCTCGAGGCGCTCGATGCGTTCCATCACGTCCGAATACTCCTGTTCGATCTCCTCCGTCTCCATCGACGTCAGCGATCCGAGTTGCATCCGAACGATGTGTTCGGCCTGCTCGGGCGTGAATCCGAACGTCTCCTCCAGATCGGCCTTTGCGGCGTCGCGATCCTCGGATTCGCGAATGGTCTCGACGACTTCGTCGACGTGTTCGAGCGCGCGAAGCCGGCCTTCGAGGATGTGTGCGCGATCCTCTCGTTCGGCGAGTTCATGTTCCGAGCGCCGGCGAACGACCTCACGTCGGTGCTCGAGATAATATTCGAGCGTCTCCTTCAACGAGAGGACCCGTGGTTGGCCGTCGACGAGCGCCAGATTGATCACGCCAAAGGTCCGCTCGAGGTGACTCTCGAGCAGTTGGTTTTTGACCACTTCGGCCATCGCGTCGCGTTTCAACTCCACGACGACGCGGATCCCGTCGCGATCGGATTCGTCCCGCAGGTCGCGGATCCCCTCGATGGAACCCTCGGTGACGTCCTCAGCGATCCGTTCGACCAATCGCGCCTTGTTCTGTTGGAACGGGAGCTCCGTGATGATGATCCGGCCGTTCTCCTCGTCGACCTCGAACTCCGCGCGGACGCGGAGTCGCCCGCGACCGGTCTTGTACGCCTTGTGTACCGTGTTTCGACCCACGATGTTCGCGCCGGTCGGGAAGTCGGGTCCTTCGACGTATTCCATCAGGTCCTCGACGGTCGCCTCCGGGTTCTCGATGAGTTCGACCGTCGCGTCGATCACCTCCCCGAGGTTGTGGGGCGGGATGTTCGTCGACATCCCGACGGCGATCCCCGAGGATCCGTTGACGAGCAGATTCGGAAACGCGGACGGAAGCACTTCCGGCTCCTCGAGCCGATCGTCGTAGTTGCTCTGGAAGTCGACGGTGTCGCGGTCGATGTCCGCGAGCAATTCCTCGGCGATCGGTGCCATCCGCGCCTCGGTGTACCGCATCGCTGCGGGTGGGTCGCCGTCGACGGAGCCGAAGTTCCCCTGTCCGTCGACGAGGGGGTATCGCATCGAGAAGTCCTGAGCCATCCGTGCGAGCGTGTCGTAGATCGCTGAATCGCCGTGGGGATGGTAATCTCCCATCGTCTCGCCGACGATGGAGGAGGATTTGCGGTGTGCAGAACGACTCGTCACGCTCGCTTCGGACATCGCATACAGGATCCGCCGGTGGACGGGTTTCAGCCCGTCACGGACGTCCGGCAGCGCCCGACCCGCGATGACCGACATCGCGTAGTCGATGTACGACTGCTCCATCTCGTCTTCGATTCGAGCGGTCTCGATCTGTGCGGCTTGTACGTCGTCCGGTGTTGGAACGTCCGAACTCATCTATATATCCACCCATTCGGCGTCGGTCGCGTGCTCTTTGATGAACTGCTTTCGCGGCTCGACGGCGTCGCCCATCAGGACGCTGAACATCCGATCTGCGGCCGCTGCATCCTCGATCGTGATCCGTTTGAGAATGCGATTTTCCGGGTTCATCGTCGTCTCCCACAGCTGGTCGGGGTTCATCTCGCCGAGCCCCTTGAACCGCTGGACCTGACCGGGATCCCCGTCGCACTTCTCCTCGACGATCCGGTCGCGTTCGGCCTCGGTCATTGCGTCGTAGGTCTCCCCTTTATGCCGGACCCGATACAGCGGCGGTTGGGCCGCGTAGACGTAGCCCGATTCGATGAGCGGTTTCATATGCCGGTACAGAAGCGTCAACAGGAGGGTTCTAATGTGGGCTCCGTCGACGTCCGCATCCGTCATGATAATTATCTTTTGATACCTCACATCCTCGATGTCGAACTCCTCGCCGATCCCGGCGCCGATCGCCGTGATCAGCGCACGGATTTCGGTATTCTCGAGAACGCGGTCGAGGCGATGCTTCTCGACGTTGAGGATCTTTCCTTTGATCGGGAGGATCGCCTGATTGGCTCGATCGCGGCCCTGTTTGGCGCTTCCCCCGGCGCTGTCGCCTTCCACCACGAACAGTTCGGCCTCCGCGGGGTCGCGCGTCTGACAGTCCGCAAGCTTGCCGGGAAGGGCAGTCGACTCCAGTGCGGACTTTCGGCGAGTGAGTTCCTCGGCCTTCTTTGCAGCCTTGCGTGCCCGTGCGGCCTCGGCGGCCTTCGAGACGACCGCTCTCGCGGTGTCGGGATTCTCCTCGAAGAAGGTGTCGAGCCCTTCATGGACCGCGGATTCGACGATTCCCCTAACCTCCGAGTTCCCGAGTTTCGTCTTCGTTTGTCCCTCGAACTGCGGATCGGGATGTTTCACCGAGATGACTGCGGTGAGACCCTCTCGGACGTCCTCTCCTTTGAGGTTGGCCTCGAGGTCGTCGATCAGGCCGTGCTCGTTGGCGTAGTCGTTGACCACGCGCGTGAGGGCCGTCTTGAATCCGGTGAGATGGGTTCCCCCTTCGCGTGTATTGATGTTGTTGGCGAATGCGTGGATCGAGCCCTGTAGCTCCTCAGTTGCCTGCATCGCGATCTCCACGTGGACGTCATCCTCCTCGTCCGCGAAGTAGATGACCTCGGAGTGGATCGGCGATCGGCTCTCGTTGAGATATTGGACGAACTCGCGGATGCCGCCGTCATAGAGGAACGTCTCGGACTCGGCTTCGCCGTCTGGTTCCTCCTCTTCGGGTCGCTCGTCGGTGAGGGTGATCGCGACGCCGGAGTTGAGAAACGCCAACTCCCGAAGCCGATTTGCAAGCGTTCCGTAGGAGTAGTCGGTCGTCTCGAAGATATCCTCGTCGGGCCAAAATCGGATCGTCGTCCCCGTCTCCTCGTCCGGATTCATTTTACGGACCCGCTCGAAGGCGCCCTCGACGGGCTGGCCGGATTCGAAGCGATGGCGATAGACGCCGCCGTCGCGTTTGACCTCGACCTCAAGTCGGCTCGACAGGGCATTGACCACGCTGACGCCGACGCCGTGAAGGCCGCCCGAGACCTGATAGGACTTGGAGTCGAATTTGCCGCCGGCGTGCAGGACCGTCATGATGACTTCCAGTGCCGGTCGGTCGTACTTTTCGTGGGTGTCGACGGGGATCCCGCGACCGTCGTCGCTTACTGTGACCGACGCGTCGTCGTGGATCGTTACGTCGATGTTGTCACAGTACCCGGCGAGGGCCTCGTCGATCGAATTGTCGACCACTTCGTAGACGAGGTGGTGTAATCCCCCTTCGTCGGTCGACCCGATATACATCGCCGGGCGTTTACGTACGGCCTGAAGGCCTTCGAGGACCTGAATCTGGCCTGCGCCGTACTCGTTTTCCTCTGACATTGAACTTGCAAAAGGTAGTACACCCCCACTGATAAAGCCCCCGCACGCGCGGGCGCGCAAGCGAGAAGAAATAAGCGTGTGCAGCCCCCTCGCACGACCGATCGCAGAATAACGCTTGAAACCATTCCGAACGACCGATCACGTTCGACGATCCGCAACCATCTTGCGACGTCCCGTTCCGGACCGTTTCTCCTCCGTCAGATCCCCCGGACGGTGTCGACCGTCCGATTCCACTTTCACCCCGCCGCCGGAGGGGTTTTAACCCCGACTGGGTAAGACTCTCCCATCGAATGACGTCCTTCCAGTCGACGCTCGACGACGAGGAGGGGATCGCAGACGAGTTGGCTGCAGCCCAACGTGAGATCTCCATCGCCGAGTTCTTCGAGAAGAACAAACACATGCTCGGGTTCGACTCGGGCGCTCGCGGGTTGGTGACGGCGGTGAAGGAGGCCGTCGATAACGCCCTCGACGCGACCGAGGAAGCGGGAGTCCTTCCCGACATCTACATCGAGATCACCGAGGTCGGCGACTACTACCGACTCGTGATCGAGGATAACGGCCCGGGGATCACCAAAGAACAACTCCCGAAGGTCTTCGGGAAATTGCTGTACGGAAGCCGGTTTCACGCCAGAGAACAGTCCTTGACTCCGGATCAACGGCTACTCATCCGTCGGGACGGGGAGATCGAGTCCCTCCCGATCGGAGTGCTCTGTGACGCATACCTGCCCGGTGAAGGTGACGGAACGGCACCGATCCCGGAGGGGATCGAGGTCCCCTCGTTCAACCGGGAAACCCGTGAGATGACGTGGCAACCGGTTACTCATGCGATCCGGCACGAGACGGACGAGCGCACCTATGAGATCGAGACCGAAACGGGGCGAACCGTCGAGGTCACCGGCAACCACAGCGTGTTCAGCCTGGATTCGAACGGAGACACACGAGAGGTAAAAGCCGGTGAGCTCGAACCCGGCGACGTTCTCCTCACGCCACGGAACCTCCCATCCACGGATCGAACCGTCGAGGAGATCAACCTTCTCGAGTACCTCGATCGCGACCAGCTCGCGGAGCGACGTACCTACGTGTGTGGTTTCGACCGTGAAACGCTTGAGGAGCTCCGAACCGGTGAGACCGTTCGTCGAAGACCCTCGGCCGACAGCTCCCGGGAACGGTACTACCGCTACGACGGCGTCGAGATCCTGACGGACAGCCTGGATCAGAACTACCTGGAAAACGGCTATCTCCCGGCCGAAACGGTGCTCGAACTCGGATGGGAAGAGAAGGCGGCCGACTGTGAGTTCAGGACGTATCGAGTCGGCGGCGAGGAGACGGCGATTCCGGTCTCGATACCCGCCGACGAATCGCTCGTCGAGATGGTGGCGTCCTATCTCTCGGAGGGTCACGCTGGACCAGGGCAAGTCGGGTTCACGTCCGGGAATCACGAACCGGAGCTGATCGAGGCGACCGAACGCGCGGTAGGGACCGTTGGGGGAACGACTACGACCGTCGAACGGGAGTCGAACTCGACGCGAGTGACGGCCTTCGGATCGGCGCTCGCGCTGTTCCTGCAGTCGGCCTGTGGCGACGCCGCCAGAAACAAGCGGGTCCCGGGTTTCGTGTTCGACCTCGACGCGGATCTCCAGCGTCGCTTCATCGGCGCGCTCTACGAGAGGGATGGCTCCGACGCCCATCCGGACAACGAACTCTCACACACGACGCGGAGCGAGACGCTGGCTCGCCAGCTGTCGACGCTCTGGAATATGCAGGGCGTCCTCGCCAGCACCGAGGTCATCGAGAGCAACGATGGCTACGCCGAGGATGTGACCACGAAGTACCGAACGAAGGTCGCCGGTGCGGACGTCGACGCGGTCGACGCACTCGACGACGCGGTCGACCTTCGATCGCAGCGATACAGGCGCGTCCCGACCGAACTGCTCGATGACGTCCGTGTCGATGAGGTCGACGTGGAGACCGTTCCGGACACGATACCGGGTCTCTTGCAGGGCGCAGGCGTCGGATCGAACCGCGAGCACGCGGCGGTGTACTGCTCCCTGATCGAGCGCGCGCTGGACGGCGAACGCGTCGAGAAGCCTCGATACGTTCACACCCTTCAGGAGATGGGACTGCTGGACGATCAGCATCACCCGACCGCCTCGCTCGAATCCTTATGGGAGACCGTTCATTCCATCCACGGCATCACGGACTCCGATATGTGTCTCCTCCCGGTGAAACGCGTCGAGGAGACGGATCCACCGGACCACGTGTACGACATCTCGGTCCCGGGAGCGACCGGTTCCGACGAGAACTTCGTCGTCTCCAATGAGGGTGCGTTGAGCGTCAAAAACAGCCGCGGTCAACAGGGCATCGGCATCTCGGCGGCCGTCCTGTACGCACAGCTCACCTCCGGCCAACCGACGAAGATCACCTCACGCCCAAAGGGACAAGACCAGGCCCAGTATTTCGAGTTGATCATCGATACCGACGCGAACGAGCCGGAGATCAAAGCCGACGCGGAGACGAGTTGGGATCGTCCCCATGGGACCCGCATCGAGTTGGAAATGGAGGCGAACATGCGCGCTCGTTCACAACTGCACGACTACGTGAAACACACGGCAGTCGTCAACCCGCACGCCCGGATCGAGCTCCGCGAGCCCGGACTCGAAGACCCACTGAAGTTCGAACGTGCCACCGACCAGCTTCCGGCGGAAACCTCCGAGATCCGTCCGCACCCCCACGGCGTCGAACTCGGGACGCTCATCAAGATGCTGGAGGCGACCGATTCCTATTCGATCTCGGGATTCCTCCAGGAGGAGTTCACTCGGGTCGGCAAGAAGACCGCCGACTCGCTGCTCACGAACTTTCGGGACCGGTATTTCGGCCGGGAACTGGCCTGGAAGCCACCCGCGCCCCACGAGGACGCCGACGTCGCAACGGCCGTCGAAGCCGCCGTCTCCAACAAGGGAGCGGCGGCTACCGACACGTTCGCGACCCGGATCGCGGAGACGATCGGAACCCACGACCGTCTCTCTCACGCCGAAATGACGGGGATCGTCGAAACGATCGCCGACGAAGTCGAGGCCGACACGGACAAGACGTTCGGGTCGACGGTCCGCGAGAACGCGGTCGCCGCCGCCTGGGGGGAACTCACCGCCTATGGCGACGCCGAGGAGGCTACGGAGGAGGAGACGCGCGATCTGCTCACCGACGACCTGTATGCGATCGTCGAGGACGCGACGAGCACTCGCAAGGACGACGAGACGGTCCGGGCGTTCGCCGAGGCGCTCGCGCGCCGGATCGCCAATCACGGCGACGAGCGGTTCCGGTTCGTTCGACAGGATCTCGAACGGGAGATCGCCGATGCCGCGACGTTCGTCGTCGACCAACATGACGTGAGCTTCGGCGAGACCGCCCGCGAGAACGTCGCCGATGCGCTTTGGTCGGTCATGCGAACGGTCCCCGACGAGGTTCCAAACGTGACTGCTGTGGCGGGGGACCGCGATGCCGCCGCCGACCTGCTCGAGGCGATGCGGGAGACGAACATCCTCGCCCCACCGACCGACTGTCTGGCCCCGATAACCCAGGACCTCGTCGAGGCCGGCCTCCGCAAGGAGTATGACGCAGATTTCTACGCCGCTGCGACGCGCGACGCCGAGGTCCACGGCGGCGACCCCTTCATCGTCGAGGCCGGGATCGCCTACGGCGGCGATATCGAGAACGGAAGCGCCTCGATCCTCCGGTTCGCCAACCGTGTCCCGCTCGTCTATCAGCGCGGTGCCTGTGCGACGACGGACGTGATCAAGTCGATCGGCTGGCGCAACTACGGGCTCGACCAGCCCGGCGGCAGCGGGATCCCGAACGGGTCGGCCGTGATCATGATCCACGTCGCCTCCACGAACGTGCCGTTCACGAGCGAATCGAAGGACGCGCTCGCGAACGTCCCCGAGATCGAAGACGAGATCGAGTTGGCCGTCCGGGAGGCCGCACGCGAATTGAAGTCGTATCTCAACCGGCGCCGGTCGATGCAGAAACGCCGCGAGAAGCAGGACGTCCTCGGCCGGATCCTTCCGGAGATGGCCGACAAGGTCGCGGAGGTTACCGGACGCGATCGACCGGACATCGACGGCGCCCTCGCCCGGATCATGAATAACGTCAGCGTCGAACGCGAGATCGACGACGGGACCGTTCGGCTCGTCGTCGAGAATCACTCGGACGTCTCCGCGGATCCGGAGATCACGGACATTCTTCCGGTCGAACCCATCGATCCCTCGGCGGGAACGGTCGTCGACATGGACGACGAGTGGTTCCTCCAGTGGAAGCCATCGATTCCGGCCGGCGAGGAGGCGGAGTTGCGATACACGATCGACGGAGATCCCGACTTCGACATCAGTGTGAGTGGCGTCGAATCGGAGAAACTCACGGTGAACGCCTGATTACCAATGAGCACACAAGACGAAACGGCGAGAGACGAACTGATAGATCTGGCGGCGGAGTTCTACGACCAGTTCGCGAGCGGGGACATCCCCGAGATGACCCTGCCCACGCGAACCAAAAGCAACATCGAGTACGACCCCGAAAGCGGCGTCTGGAAGTACGGCGATCGCACCTCGACGCGGAGCGCGAACTCGGTCCGCGGGGCCCGAAAGCTGCTCAAGGCGGTCTACACCATCGAGTTCCTCGCCGACCAACTCGAGGCGGACCGCTCTTCGACGCTCCGGGAACTCTACTACCTCTCGGAGTCGTGGGACAACGAGGAAGCGCAGTTCGGCGACCAGGACGAATCGAACCAGCTCATCGAGGATCTGGAGATCGTCTCGGGAGTCACCCGCGAGGACTTCCACATGCGACCCGAAGAATCGGGTGCGACGTTGATGGGACCGATCGAGATCCGCGAGCAGACCCGCCGCGGCGAACGCGAGATCCACTGTCAAGAGGACGTCGGGGAGGGTGGCTATCAGATCCCAAATAATCCGGACATGATCGACTTTCTCGATGATGACGTCGAGTTCATCCTGTGTGTGGAGACCGGCGGGATGCGCGATCGGCTCGTCGAGAACGGCTTCGATGAGGAGTACGACTGTCTCGTCGTCCACCTCAAGGGCCAACCGGCACGAGCGACTCGCCGAATCACCAAACGACTCCACGACGAACTCGATTTACCGGTCGCCGTCTTCACTGACGGCGACCCCTGGTCGTACCGCATCTACGGATCGGTCGCATACGGCTCCATCAAGTCGGCGCACCTCTCGGAGTATCTGGCTACCCCCGAGGCGGATTTCGTCGGCATCCAGCCACGAGACATCGTGGAGTACGACCTCCCGAGTGATCCGCTCTCGGATTCGGACATCAACGCTCTCGAGTCGGAACTCGACGATCCGCGCTTTCAGACCGACTACTGGGAAGAACAGATCGAACTGCAACTCGACATCGGCAGGAAGTCCGAACAGCAGGCGCTCGCCAGCCGAGGCCTCGATTTCGTTACCGACACCTACCTCCCCGATCGGCTCGACGAGATGGGCGTTCTGTGAGTCACTTCAGGAGGTCACTCCGGCTCCTCGTCGTCGGCGTAGACGATCTCCTCGATAACGCGCCGTGAGTCGGTTCCGTCCTCGTATTTGTATCGGACACCGTCCTCCTCATCGGTCGTTGCGTTGTGTGCTCCGTCACAGAGCGGTTGCTCCTCCGAGAGACCGCACCGGCAGACGTATATCATCCCGTCATCGCCCAGATCGTCTTCGTCCAGTCGCGTCGGGCCGTTCTCGACGTGGGTCACTTCGCGTGTCATGTGTGATCACGGAACGACCGCAATCGCCCTAACCATTCCGATCGGGGCCCGTGGGCTATGCCGTTACCGTCCACTCCGTCGCGAGGAACGTCTCGATCCGATCCGTCGCCCGCTTGAGGTCCCGCATGCTCGTCGCATACGACACGCGAAGGTGTCCTTCCCCGCCGGCGCCAAAGACCGATCCGGGAACCACGGCGACGCCCTGATCCTCCAGGAGATCTGCGGCGAACGCCTCGTCGTCGCCGCCACAATCGGGGAACGCGTAGAAGGCGCCCCGGGGCTCGAAGCAGTCGAGCCCCATCTCGCGAAATCGCGAGTGAACGAACCGGCGGCGACGGTCGTACTCGTCCACCATCTCCTGGACCTCGTCGTCACACGAGCGGAGTCCCTCGATCGCGGCGTACTGCGCGGTCGTCGGGGCTGAAAGCATCGTGTACTGGTGGATCCGATTCATCGCGTCGATCGTCTCGGCGGGACCGAGCGCGTACCCGAGCCGCAGTCCAGTCATCGCGTACGCCTTCGAAAAGCCGTTTATCACGACCGTTCGCTCGCGCATTCCCGGCTGCGTCGCGATCGACGAGTGGGCACCCTCGTAGGTGAGTGCGGCGTAGATCTCGTCGGCGATCACCTGAACGTCGTGTTCACGACAGAAGGCAGCCACCTCCGCGAGTTGCTCCTCGGACATGATCGCGCCGGTCGGGTTGTTGGGGTAACACAACACGAGCGTGTCGGCCGCGCCGGCGCCGGCCGCCTCCAGGCGCTCGCGGGTGAGCGCGAAGTCGTCGGCCGCACGCGTCGGCACCGAAAGGGGTTCCCCGCCGGCCAGTTCGATGCCCGGCTCGTAGGAGATGTATGTCGGGTCGTGAACTGCGACGACGTCGCCGGGATCGACGAGCGCGCGAAATGCCAGGTCGACCGCCTCGCTCGCGCCGGTGGTGACGAGGATCTCCTCGTCGGGATCGTACAGTTGGTCGTATCGGTGATGGTGCGTTGCGATCCGCTCTCGAAGCTCGCGGAGTCCCCGGTTGGACGTATAGGAGGTTCGTCCCCGTTCGAGGGAATCGATCGCGGCCATTCGGGCCGCCCACGGTGCCGAGAAGTCGGGCTCGCCGACTCCAAGCGAGATGACGTCCTGGCGGGCCTCCGCCAACTCGAAGAACTCCCGGATCCCGGATTCGGGGAGGTCGACGACGCGATCGGAGAGTCTCATGGAGACACCGAGAGCCGATCGTCGTCGTCGCGGTCGCCAAAGCGGATCCCGCCGTCCTTGTAGGTCTCCATGATGTAGTGGGTCACTGTCTGCGTGACCTCCGGAATTGGCGCGACCTGCTCGGAGACGAATCCCGAGACGTCCTGCATCGAGTCGCCGGTCACCTCGACCGCGAAGTCGTAGTTCCCGGAGACGAGATGAAGCGCGTCAACCGCCGGAAACTTCGCGATCCGGTCCGCGATCTCCTCGTACCCCGTCTCGCGGTCGAGCGCAACGTTGAGCTCGACGATCGCCCGGACGCCGCCGTCATCGATCCGGTCCCAGTCGACGACGGCCTGATAGCCGTGGACGACTCCGCGCCGCTCGAGGTCCGCGATCGTCTCCTCGACGGCCGCCTCCTCGAGGCCGGTCTGTGCGGCAATGTCGGCAATGTCCTCTCGAGCGTTCGTCGTCAGTACGTCGAGTACCTCCCGCTCGTCGCTCATACATCAGGGATGTGACCCCGCCCTAAAAGGGATAGCGGTGGACGGGCGGGATCGCCGATACCGGCCCGTCATAGTCGAGATGCTGAGAGCGTGATCCGATCGCGGCGAGGTCGATGAACGGCAGTGTGCTACAGGAGGTCGTTTTCGGCGAGCCGATCGACCGCCTCGCGAAGCCGCGATTCGCTCGCGGCGTAGGAGATGCGCGCGTATCCCGACGCGTTGAACGCGGATCCGGGGACACAGGCCACGTGGGCCTGCTCGATGGCGGCTTCACACCACGCCTGGTCGTCGGCATCGACCGGGATCATCATGTAGAAGGCCCCGTTGGGGACGGCGACGTCGACGTCGTGTTCCTCGAGGAGATCGACGAGCAGATCACGACGCGACTCGAAGGCGTCGCGCATCTCGACGACCGCCGTCTCGACGTTCTCGATCGCCTCGATGCCGGCATGTTGGACGAAGTTGGTCGCACACGAGACCGAATGCGAGTGGAGCTTGCCGGCCTCCGAGACGAATTCCTCGGTCGCGTGCAGGTAGCCCAGTCGCCAGCCGGTCATCGAGTAGGCCTTCGAGAAGCCGTTTATCGTGACCGTACGGTCGGCCATCCCCTCGAGGGAGGCCAGCGAGGTCGGCTCGACGCCGTAGGTGATCTGTTCGTATATCTCGTCGGCAATGACGGTCACGTCGTGCTCGACGGCCAGATCGCGGACGCCCTCCAGGGCTCCCTCGGAGAAGACGGCGCCAGTCGGGTTCGACGGCGAGTTGACGATCAGAAGCTCCGTCTCGGCCGAGACGGCTTCCTCGAGTTCCGCGAGGGCGGGTTCAAGCTGGAAGTCGTGTGGTGCCAGATCGAGCCGGGTCAACTCGCCGCCGGCGAGTTTGACCATGGCCTCGTAGGACACCCAGGCCGGATCGAGCAGAACGACCTCGTCGCCGTCGTCGACGATCGTCTGGACGGTCTCATACAGTGCCTGTTTCGCGCCGGGAGTGACGATTATCTCTCCGGCGTCGGCATCGATCTCGTTGGCTCGGAGTTTCTCTGCGATCGCCGCCCGCAGGTCGGGGATCCCGTTCGAGGAAGTGTAACCCGTATGACCGGCGTCAAGAGCCTCCTTGCCGGCCTCAACGATGGGTTCGGGAGTGTCGAAGTCGGGTTCGCCGACCGAGAGGTCGACGATGTCGGCCCCCTCGGCCTCCTTTTCGGCCGCGAGGTTGGAGATCGCAAGCGTCGCGCTCGGTTCTACTCGCTGGATCCGGTCTGTGAAGTCGTAGGTCATCGTGGTGTCGTAGGTCGGTGTCGGTCTCGGTGGTTGTGTCGATGTGCGGTCTCACGGCAGCTCCGCGAGGAGATCGATCGCGGCGTGTGTCGCCTCGGAACCCTTCTCGATCCGCTCGCGAGCCTCGGCGCCGGACATGCCGGGGCCGCTGACCCCGAAGGTCACCGGCGTATCCCGTTCGAGGCTCACGTCGGTCAGCTTCTGGGCCGCCGCGGCGCCGATTACGCGGTCGTGGTCCGTGTCCCCGGTGACGATCGCGCCGACGACGACGACGGCGTCGATATCATCCCGGCGCGCCAGCCGGTCGGCCGCAAGCGGGGCGTCGTAGGAGCCGGGGACGGAGACCTCATCGACGATCTCCGCATCCCGCTCCGCTGCCGCCTCGCGGGCGGCGGCCGCCATCGGCGTCGTCACCGAGTCGTTGAACTGCGCGACCACCAGTCCCAGCGTAACCATATTCGACGGTTCGTGGCACGGCTCAAAGAAGTACCGTTCTGGCCGGAGTTCGCGTTCGTTTCGGTCGGGCCGCGGGACCGCCCCGTTGACCCGCCGGACCGCTCCGCCGGATCGAAGGGACACGGTCGAGTTGGGTCGTCTACTTCGTGGCCGTTTCGCGGAACCGCTCGCGTACCGTCTCCACTTTCGGCTGTGCGTGCATCCGACAGTAGGCGTCCTGTGGATTCTTCTCGAAGTAGTTCTGGTGTTTCTCCTCCGCGCGCCAGAACGTCTCGAGCGGTTCGATCTCCGTCACGACCGGGTCGTCGTAGCCTCCCTCGGCCTCCAGGGCCTCGACGTACGTCTCGGCCAGCTGCTGCTGTTCGTCGTCGTGAGTGAGGATGATGGATCGATACTGCGTTCCCACGTCGGGGCCCTGACGGTTCAGTTGGGTCGGATCATGGATGGTGAAAAACACCTCCAACAGCTCCTCATATTCGACCGTTTCCGGGTCGTATTCGAGTTGGACGACCTCCGCGTGGCCCGTCGTTCCCGTGCAGACTTCACGATAGGTGGGGTCGTCCATCTCGCCGCCAGCGTATCCGGAGGTGACCGACTCGACGCCCTCGATCTCCTCGACGGCCGCCTCAAGACACCAGAAACAACCTCCACCGAACGTGGCGGTCCCGTTCGATTCGTCACCCTCGTTCGCCTCGCCCCGATTCACGTCGTATGACTCGCTCATACCCAACCGTTGAGCGTGGGGACGTATCAATCCGCGGTGGCACCTCAACCGTCGGTCGATCGGTTTGAAGCGACGACCGATCGAGGCTGAAACGGCGGTCGATCGCCGTCGATCCATGACCGATCGTGGGGCGACCGGTCGCTTGTGAATAGGTGACATCCCCCCCGGCCCAAAACACTACGTTGGGCGACTCCGTATTCGGACCTGCATGCCGAACTGTAGGAACTGTGGCTCATTCGTCACCGAGCGGTACGTCCGAGTGTTCGCCCCGCCGGGACTCGACGACGTCCGGGTCTGCCCCGACTGCGAGGACAAGATCCGCGACGGTGCCGGCGTCAGGGAGGCGCGCTCCAAGCGCGTCTGACCGGCGATCGCCGTGCTACCGATCGTGCCTCCTCGCTCCACCATCACCAGTCCCGACAGGTCTCGGAGGGGCTAAGTGTCCGGCCCACCGAACCGTCCACATGCGCCGCTCCCGTCGCACGTTTCTTTCGACCGCTGGCAGCGCCGCGGCGTTCGGTCTCGCGGGTTGTCTCGGCGGCTCCGGCTCCGACGTCCCCGAGTATGACTGCGATCCCGGATCGACCGGCGAATCCGTCTCCGAACTCCCCCAGCCGGTCATCGGGGATCCGGACGCGGAGATCGTCGTTGCCTCTTTCGAGGACTTCGCGTGTCCACACTGCGCCCGGTTTCAAACGGAGGAGTTTCCGACCATCAAAGAGGAGTACGTGGATCCCGGAGCGGTTCGGTACGAACACTGGGATCTGCCGATACCGGTCGACGAGACGTGGTCGTACGGCGTCGCGAACGCGGCCCGGGGCGTTCAGGATCGCCACGGAAGCGAGGCCTTCTTCGAGTTTTCGCGAGTCGCCTTCGAACATCACGAGGAGTACTCCTGGGATGTGGTCGGCTATGCCGCCGAGGAGGCCGGCGCCGACCCATGCGCCGCGATCGCCGACGGTGAGTCCGGGACCTACGACCTGGTCCTCCAGTCCGACCGCAACGCCGGCGTCGAACGCGGCGTCGAGGCAACCCCGACGGTCTTCGTCGACGGCGATGCCGTCTCCGAGCCGACCGCGGAGGCCATTTCGGATGCGATCGACGCCGCGCGCTGATCTCCAACGGGAGACCCCACCACGCGTCGATCTCCCGTCGCCTTCCGCCGATCGCGGAGGCGAACGCGTCCGGCTTCCATTTGGACTCACGATGCCACCTGAATCCCCGATGCCACCGGGACTCTCGCCGCCGACGGAACTCCGGATCGTCACTGGTGCCCTCGATTGCCATCGATGATTCCCTCCCGTCCGTTCGTCCGTTCGTCGCTCATTCGGCCGATCGTGAGCCGGATCGTTGACTCGGTTTCCGGACCGGTTCGCCGAGTCGTGGACGGAGAGCGCCGTGGCGCAGAGAACGGCGACGCCGCCGCTCGCCGACGTCTCGCCACGGTCGTCTGGCTCGTGCTCGTCTCCCAGGTGATCGTGTATCCCGGCGTCCCCGACATCGTCGTCGCGCTCGGCGCGCCGGCGGGCGTGAGCGCGGGGATGTGGTTTCTCGTCGCGGAGTTCGCCGCCTTCGTCGCTTTTGCAGGGCCATGGGGTGCAGCAAGCGACTCGCTCGGCAGGCGAGCCCCCCTCGTCGTCGTCGGTGCGCTCGGCGGTGGATTCGCCTACCTGACGCTCGCGGCAGCCCCACATCTCGAAATCGGCTTTTCGGAAGCGCTCGTGGTCCGCGTGGTCGGTGGTGCGCTCACGATCGGCGCCTTCTCGCTTGGCGTCACCATGCTCATGGACCTCGGCGGTGGCCACGGACGGAACATGGGCGCCGCCGGCGTCGCGATCGGCCTCGGTGCAGCACTCGGGTCGGTCGTCGGCGGCGCGCTGGCCAATGTGGATCCGTTCTATCCGATCTACGCCAGCGCCGGCGTGCTCCTCACGGCGGGACTGCTCGCTTCGACGGTGACCGATCGGGTTCCCGAAACGGCGGCGATCGGACGCCAGAATGAGGACCCACACGGACTTGTCGACGACACCAAACGGGAGGGATCCGACGATGATGGCCCCGGGTTTCGGGAGGTGCTCATCCGTATACGCGCGGTTCCCGGCCTCCTGGTTCCGTTCGCGTTCGGGTTCATCGACCGGCTGACGGCCGGCTTCTTCGCGCTCGTGGGCGTCTACTACTTCCAGCAGGGCCCGTTCTCGCTTTCGGCGTTCGGTGCCGGAGTCACCCTTGCGCTGTTTTTCATCCCTTTCGCACTCCTTCAGTATCCACTCGGCGTTCTCTCCGACCGGATCGGTCGATTCTATCCGGTCGTGATCGGCTCGATCGCCTACGGCTTCGTCATCATCGCCGTCGGCCTCGCGCCGACCTATCCGATGGCTGCCGGATCGATGGTCCTTGTCGGCGTCTGTGGGGCGCTCGTCGCTCCGGCGACGATGGCGCTCGTTACGGATCTCGTCGGCGTCGACGAGCGCGGTGCGGCAATGGGACTGTTCAACGTGTTCGGCTCGCTCGGATTTTTGACGGGGTTTCTCGTCGGCGGAACCGTCACTGAGGGGTTCGACTACCTGACGGCGTTCCTCGTCGTCGGGAGCATGGAGATACTGATCGCGCTCGCACTGTTTCCCGCGGTGCGAACGATCGCTGCTCGGGTCGAGACGCCCCACCGCGAGCGGTGAGACGAGGCGTTCTCACTCGTCGCTTGCGGGTGCCTTCAGGGACGCTTCGGGTCCGTCCATCCAAACGCCACCGGTAACGTCGATCGCGTCGTTCCATTTGCCGACGACGGTAGCCACCGCCAGATCGCCGGTGACGTTGTTCGTCGTCGCGATACGCCCCAGGATCGGGTCGACGCCGGCGACGAAGCCGACCACCGAAAGCGGGAGGCCGACCTGCGTCAACACGACCGTCAACATGACGATTCCCGCCCCGGGGACGCCGGCCGTGCCGATGCTTATGAGCACTGCAACTACGAGAACGAGCACCTGCTCCGTCAACGCCAGCGGCTGACCGACGACGTTCGCGGCGAAGACGACCGTGATCGCCTGTCGGATCGCGGCGCCGTCCATGTTTGCGGTCGCGCCCACGGGCAACGCGAACGAGTAGACCCGCTCGTCGATCCGGAGGCCCTCCTCGGCGTTTGTCATCGTCACCGGGAGGGTTCCACTTGAGGATCGCGTCGCGAAGGCGGTCACCATTGCGTCCTTTGCGCCCGTGAGAAAGGCGATCGGAGGAAGATCCGAGACGATCATCATTAACACGAACAGGTAGGTGAACGTGATGTGGATGACCACCGCGATCGCGACCGCGAGGACGAGTTCGCCGAGCGAGGAGAACACGCCGATCCCTTCCGTGCCGATTCCCGCCGCCATCAGCGCGAAGACGCCGATCACGCCGTACTCCAGGACGCCACGGACCACGACGAACATCGCCTCGGCCCCGACCTCGAAAGCCTCGAACAGGGAGTCGACGCTTTCGGCGTATTCCTCCTTGTTGGCGCGGACGTAGGTCAACGCGATCCCGAAGACGATGGCGAAAAAGACCGTCCCGAGCAGGTTCCCCTCCGCCATGGCTGTCACAGGATTGCTCGGGACGATACCGAGAACGACCTCCGTCAGCGAGGGCGGTGACTGTGATTCGGCGGCTCCGCCGACGAACTCGACACCCCGCCCCGGTTGAAGCACGTTCGCGACCGCGAGCCCGATCACCCCCGCGATCGTCGTCGTGACGGCGTACAGTCCCACCGTTGCGCCCCCGATCCGACCGAGTCGTGCCGGCGAGAGCTGTCGGACCCCGGTGATCAGGGTAAAGACGATGATCGGGACCACGAGCATGTTGAGAAGTCGGAGAAAGACTTCTCCGAGCGGCTCGACGATCGCCATCCGCTCGCCGAAGGCGATCCCGGCCGCCGACCCGAGGACGAACGCGATCGCGATCCGGTAGATAAGCCCGACCGATCGATACCGCTGCCAGAAGGATGAGAGCGTGCCGGCCATACGGGATCGATGACGATCCCGTTTTAAAGTCGCGCGCTTACCGTCCGTTTCTGCGGGTATCTCGGAGTGCGGATCGCCTTACGGTGCCGGCGAGAGACGATCGACGACCGCCTCATCATCGACGACGAGGTTGTAGGCTCCCTCATCGTCATTCCAGAGCACGAGCGCGTTCTCGATCGCGAGCACGGCGCCGTATCCAGTCTCCGAGAGCGCCCGGTTCAACGACGTTTCGCGGGTGCATACTGCGTAGTGATCGACCGATTGTGAGCCGTCGCCGATCCGGTATATCGGATTGCCGCCCTCGGACAGATCGTGGCTCAACTTGACCGCGAGGAGGTTCACGCGGTCGGTGACGTGGTCGTCCGTTTCCGCCATCCGCATGTGTCGATCCTCGTTGGCACGAATGTCGACGCGTCGGGTTCCGTCGGTCCGGAGGATCGAGTAGGCGAACTGGACGTCGACGTTCACGAACTCGCCGGGCTCGTCGGTCGGCCCGCGAGCGGCGACCTCGTCGAGGCGGCGCTGGAACGGCGGGACTGCGAGGTCGGGACGAACGTCGAAAGACCATCCCCGATCGCTGGGAGACGCGTCCGGCCAGAGGCGCAGCGTCGGGCTATAGACGGTCGCGGATGGGGCGTCTCCCTCCGCGTCTCCGCGCTTCCGTTTCGGCGTGGTGACCGCGCGTTCGATCTCTCGGAGCCCGATCGCCGTGTTCCTATCCGCCGGCGCGATCGCGATCACCGATCCGTCCCTCGCCATCGCCTCCAGTGCCGCCTCGACGACGGCGATCGGGTCCGAAAGCTCCGAGAGAACGTTCCCGAACACCACGAGATCGAAGGGGTCCGAGACCGCATTCGGTTCGTCCGTCCCCTCCATGCCGTCCGCTCCGTTCCCTTCGAGACCGAAGAACGACTCGGCCGTCTCACGACGGATCGTCGTCCGGAAGTTCCGCCCGGTCTCTTCGAGAAGGTCGGCGAGCACGTCCGCGGCGGCACTCGGTTCGACGGCCACGTACTCGACGAGGGCATCCGACGGCAGGTAGTCGTGAAGGCCCAGGGCCGGTCCGCCGACCCCGGCGCCGACGTCGAGCACGCGGAGCCGTCGATCGAGTTGGCCGTTCCCCGCCAGGTCGTCGAGGACGTATCCGATCGCCGCATAGTAATCCGCGAGGTGGTAGATCGCGTATCCCAACGCTGCAATGCGGTCGTATTCGACGTCGTTTTGGTGGTAGTAGTCCCGCTTGAGCCGGCGAATGGCCTCCCGAAGTTCGTCTCCGGATTCCCCGTCGTGCCAGTTTGCGCCGAACTCGGCGACCAACCGGTCCTCAAGGGCGAACGCGTACCCCTCCGGGAGTTCCGTGGGGGTCCACCTGGGCGGCGAGACCGGTTCGTCATCTACCGGTATGAACGTGCCGTCCTCGCGTTCGAGAAGTCCCAGATCGTAGGCCTCCTCACGGAGGATCCGTTTGACCACTCCGGGATGAGCCCCATCCTCGATGTACTCCGCGATCTCTTCGGGGTCGATCGGTCGAACGCGCCGGAGGTATCTCGCGTTGTCGCGGACGGCGTCCCTATCGATCATGACTGCCACACGTCGTTCACCGTCGTCGCTTCCCATCTCTCGATCCTCGTCCGGGTGGCTCTCGTCGCCCGGAAGTCACTTGCCGTCCGGTGGTCCCTCGCCGTCCGGTGGGTCTCCTCGGTCCGATGGCCCCTCGTCGTCGCGTTCGTGATCGTCATTGAGTTCTCCGTAGTCATCCGTGGGTTTCGCCCATCGTCGGTCGTCCTCTTCTCTCGTGGTTCGTCTTCATCTCGTCCGTACTGGTTCGTCTTCGGCTCGCCCGTGATAGTTCGTCTCCCCGTTCCCGTGGTCGGTCATCGATCGTCTCCCGTCGTCGATCGTCACCCGTGTCGATCGCGACCGGGATCGTCGCCACGGGCTCGTTCGTACAGTTCGGTGAACTCCTCGAAGTCCGCCGCTGCGATCTCCGATGCGGCGTCGGCCACCTCGTCGGCGCCGTCGAAGGCGCGCTGGATCTCCGCGTACACCTCCGGTGCGCCCTCCGTCACGGTGTCAGCGAGGTCATCGAGGGTCGCCGAGACCGGCGTGTGAAACTCCTCGCGGACGTCGTTGCCGGCGAGACGCCAGGCGAGTATCGCCGTATGGGCACCCGCCTGTATCGTCTCCATCGCGTCGTCGTGTTCGGCCGCCGTGGTCTCGAAGACGTCATTTCCGCCCGCCTCGATCGCCTCGATCATCACGTCGACCGTCGGACCCTCTTCGTCGATGACCGCCGCGACGTTTCCGGGGACGCGCGGTGGTGCAAAAAGCGGATGCAGGCTGGCCCGCTCGATCGACGGATCGAGATGCTCGCGCATTGCCGTGATCGGCTCACGCATCGCCCCCGAGACGTCGACCATAGCCCGGTCGACGGTCGGCGCGTACGCCGCGATTGCCTGCTCAACTCCCGAGATGGGAACGGCCAGACAGACGGCCTCGAACGTCGGCGGATCCACGGGGTCGACGATCGAATCCGGGTCCATTGCCCGTGCATCACGCACGTTCGCGGCGGAGCGTGCACGTTCCGGCTCGAGGTCGGTGAAGGTGACGGAGACTGCCGGATCGGTCGCCACGGACGTGACCGTGTCGGCGATCCATCGCCCCATCTCACCGGCGCCGACGACGAGTAGCTCCATCGGTTACCTCGACTTTCGGTGGCGGCGCTTAAAGAGGTTCGACTTGACGGGGTCGCTCGGGGACGTCCCGACCGATTTCCACAGAGCCTTACGTCCTGACGACGACCCACCGGTATGGCCGAAACCGAGACCTACACCGTGACCGGACCGAACGGCAACGAGGACACAGTCGAGCTCCCCGTGGGGCTCGTCGACATGCTTTCGGACCACGGCGAGGAGCCGACCCGAGTCGTCACCGATGTCCTGTTGAACGTGATGGCCCAGCAGGCGCACGCGATCACCCACCACTCGGAGGGAGATGTGCCCGAGGACGTCCAGGACATCAACGACACGGCGGCGGAACTCTTCGAGGAGCGGTTCGGCGAGTCGCTCGAGGACGCGCTCGGTCACTCGCACTGATCGTCCGACTCGATCCGAGACCCGTTCTTTTGAGGTTACCTCTCGAGACTCGTTCTTGGGACTCGTTCTTTCGAGACTCCGTCGAGTCGAGCCACACCTCCGTCTCGAACTGCCATTCAGTAGCGTCAAACTGCCACTCCTTGGCACCAAACCGCACCCGACGTCAGGCCCTCAGCGTCGAAAACGCCCGAGGAATGTCGGATTCCCCACGTGGGGAGTCGATCCCTCCACGTGAGCCGGTCGCTCCGGTGTCTGTTCGTGACTCCGGGGAGAGGCCGATCGCGAACCTCCGCGACGGTCTATTAATCCAACACTACTAGATACGATTTCTTATTAAAATACACTGTACAGATAATAACATTCATTACCGAGGACGTCCGATCAATGGATATGGGACGGACACGACGCGAGGTGCTTTCGGGAACTGCGGGGGCGCTCGCCACCGGTGCGTTTGCCGGATGTACGGGCCGGCTGCAGGAGATCGCGGGCGAGGAGACGCTCGAGGACGGCGGCTATGCGGCCTTCTTCACGCTTTTCGATTTCGCTCGGCACGTCGGCGGCGAGACCTTCGCGTTCGAGAACCCGGTTCCGGTGGGGACGATGGGCCATCGCTACGAGCCCGGACCGGATCTGGCCACCGAGGTCGCTTCGCATCAGGCGTTCGTCTACCTGGATGTCGAGGGGTTCCAGCGGTGGGCACTCGACGCCGCCGAGGCGATCGAACGCGATCACCCATCAGTCCAGCTCATCGACGCCCTGGAAGGGATCGAGCTTCGTGAGTACGACAACGAAAACGCCCACACGGAGAACGAGAACACACACACGGACGACGCGAATACCGCCACGGACGACGCGAACACCGACACGGACGATCACGATGACGAGACGGATGACCGTCTCGGCGATTTCGACCCGCACTACTGGACCGACCCGGTCCTCGCCGCCGAAAGCGTCGAGAACGTGATCGCGGGCCTTCAGGAAGCCGATCCGGAAAACGAGGACGTCTACGCCGAAAACGGCGAGGCCTACCTCGACCGTCTCGATGAGCTCCATCGAACCTTCGAGACGGGCCTTGCCGATCGCGACCACGACGTCGTCGTTGTCGCCGCACACGACTCCTACCAGTATCTCGCCGAACGTTACGGCCTTCGCATCCACTCCCCACAGGGCGTCTCGCCGCACGCACAGCCGAGCCAGGAGGAGATCTCCGAGACGATCGAGTTGATCGACCGGAACGGAATCGACGTCGTTCTCGCAGATCACTTCGAGTCGGCCGATCTGGCGAATACCATCGTCCGGGACTCGAATGCCTCGGAGGTACAGCGCATCTCTCCGGCTGAGGGAACCACCGTCGAGTGGAACGAGCGGGGCTGGGGATATATCGAACAGATGGAAAACATAAACCTTCCGGCGCTGCAAGCTGCAGTTGGGATCAACGCGTGAATACGGTCGTTTCGGTTCGGGACGTCACCTACACCTACGGCGACACCGTCGCCATCGACGACGTCTCGCTCGACGTCGCGGACGGCGAATTCCTCGGGCTCATCGGCCCGAACGGCTCGGGTAAGACCACCCTCCTCCACCTGATGCTCGGTCTGCTCGACCCCGATTCGGGAGAAATCCGGCTGTTCGGCGAACCGGTCTCCTCCTTCGAGGACGGCCACCGGATCGGCTACGTCGCCCAGCAGGCCACCCAGAAGGGCTCGACGATGCCGGTCACCGTCGAGGAGGTCGTCGAGATGGGTCGGTATCCACTTCGTGGCTCCGAGCGGTTTCGATCGGAGGACCACCGGATCGTGGAGGACGCGATGGAACGCGTCGACGTGATCGACCTCCGTCATCGCCGCATAAACGCCCTCTCGGGCGGCCAGCGCCAGCGCGCCTACATCGCCCGAGCACTCGCTTCGGAGGCCGACCTTCTGGCGCTCGACGAGCCGACCGTCGGCGTCGATGCTGAATCTCGCGACCGGTTCTACGGACTGTTGGACGAGCTCAACGACGATGGGATCACGATCGTCCTGATCGAACACGACATCGGCGTGGTGACCGATCGCGCCGAACGGATCGCGTGTCTCAATCGCGAGCTGTATCACCACGGCGACACGGAATCGTTCGTCGAAAGCGACGCGCTCGAACGCGCCTATGGGACGACCGGCACGGTCGTTCATCACCACCACTGAGGCGACCGAGGACGATACTTCCAGCATGCACCACGATACCACTCGCTTTCGACTGCTGCGTGGAGTGATCGCGGTCGTTGCGGTCTTCGTTGCGTTCCTGCTCGCGTTCATGGTGAGCGACGGACTTGCGACCGTCGGTCTTCCGGGCGGCGGCTTCGCCGAATTCGTCGTGCTTGCGGGACGCGCGTTCGGGGCCATGACTGGCATCGAACTGTTCGCGTTCCGGTTCGTCTGGTACTCGCTCGTCACCGGCGCGCTCATCGGCGTCGTCGGGCCGCTCGTCGGGATGTATATCGTCCACCGCGAGATGGCGCTCATCGGCGAGACACTTGCACACACGGCCTTCGCGGGCGTCGCGGTCGGATTGCTCGTTGCGAGCACCACGGATTGGTCGGCGCCGCTTTTGCTCTCGGCGCTCGTCGCCGCCGTCCTCGGCGCCTTCGCCGTCGAGTGGCTGGCCGAACACGCCGCTGCCTACGGCGATGTCCCCATCGCGATCATGCTCACCGGGTCGTTCGCGCTCGGCACGGTCGTCATCTCGTGGGGCGGCGGTTTCTCGGGGTTGAACATCGACTCATTCCTGTTCGGGAACATCTCGTTCGTTCCGGTCGGCGGCGCCTGGTTGATGATCGTCATCTCGGCGTTCGTGCTTGCGACCATCGCGACCCGGTATAAACAGCTTCTATACGTTACCTTCGACGAGCAAGCGGCACGCGTTGCCCGCCTCAACGTCTCCTCGTACAACACGCTGATCATCGTCCTCACGGCGCTCGTCGTCGTCGGATCCATGCAGGTGCTTGGGGTGATCCTCGTCGCCGCGATGCTCGTCGTTCCGACGGCGGCCGCCTCACAGGTCGCATCGAGCTTTCGAGAGGCACTTTACCTCGCCGTGCTCGTCGGTGAGGTATCCGTAATATCGGGGCTGCTCGTCGGCTACGTCTCCGGGCTTCCGGCCGGCGGCACGATCGTCCTGATCGCCATCGCATGGTACGTGATCGCCGTCGTCTCAGATCGGGGCGTCCCGTCGGCAACACGGTGACGGCCTCCACATCCTTTTAGGTGTTCTCCGCCGTAGATCCCTCAATGAGTCAAAAGCCGACGGTCGCCGAGTATATGACACGCGAGGTGAGGACGGTCTCGCCCGACGACACGATCGGCGAGGTGGCCCAGCAGATCGTTGAAAACGAGGGCCACAATGGCTTTCCTGTTACGAACGGCCGCACCGTCGAAGGATTTGTTTCGGCGCGCGATCTCCTGTTGGCGGATGCGGAAGCCCAGATATTCACCGTGATGAGCGACGAGCTGATCGTGGCCCATCCGGACATGGCCATCACCGACGTCGCTCGGGTGATCCTCCGCTCCGGGATCCAGAAGCTTCCGGTCGTCAACGACGCGGGCAATCTCGTCGGCATCATCTCGAACACCGACGTCGTCCGATCGCAGATCGAACGTGCCACGCCCGGAAAGGTCGGAAAGCTGATGCGAACGCTCGAACAGATCCACGATGTCGAACTCGAGGAGGATCGCCGAATGGTCCGTCTCGACCGGCTCACGCCCACCCAGGAGCGCGTCTACGCCGACGAGCTCGAGGGACGAAAATACGAGCTTGAAAACGGGCTTGCAGAGCCCCTCGTCGTGATCGACAACGACGGCGAGCTGTTTCTTGCCGACGGCCACCATCGCGTGATGGCGGCCGAGGACATCGGTCTCGAGGAGATGGATGCCTACGTCGTCGTCCTCGCGGAACGAGTCGAGCTTGGCATGGCCAAGACCGCCCGTGAAGCCGGCCTCGATTCGCTTTCCGACGTCGAGATCGTCGATTACGCTCGCCACCCGCTCGTCGAGACGACGAAGCGGCTGCAGTGATCGCGGAGGTCGAAACGATCAAGGGGGGAGGGTCGCAGTGAGACCGAAGCGGTTGAAGTAAATTCGATTTGACACGAATGAGCGTTTCCGGGGGCTGACACCAGGGCAGTTCTCGCGAGTGGGTTGGACCCGTCCCGAATCGGAGGGCATCGCTCGGTTGCCCGTCGTACTCGTCTTTTCGTCACCGCGTCCGGGGTGTCAGCGGGGAGCGGTCGGGGACGAACCCGCTCGGCCTCCCGTTCTAGGAGAGGCCGCTCACCGTCGGCGTGTCGATGAGTTCGTGATTCGTCAGCCGTTCCTCGACGAAGTTCCAGTCGATCTCCACGCCGAGACCCGGTCCGTCGGGTATCGGGACGGTGCCGTCGGGGGTGAGCGTCTCGGGCGATTCGGCGAACCCCTGTGCGCTCATCCAGTCGATGCCTTCGGGGTGGAGGAGACCGTGCTCGTAGTAATTCGTATTTCGAATGGCGCTTGCACAGTGGAGGTGTGCGGGACCGCCGACGTGGAGTTCGACGTCTCGGCCGAACGACTCCGTGACGTTCGCGATCTTCATGACGCCGGTGATGCCGCCGTCGAGATGAGCGTCGGCGCGAGCGAGATCGAGCGCCTCGTCGGCGAGGTGGTTCGCCCGCGTGTACGGCCCGCCGCGGACGTGTTCGACGCCAAGCACCGGTGTGTCGAGATCGCGGGTGAGTTGGCGAGCCATCGCCATGCTTTCGCCCCCGTCGGCCATCGGATCCTCATACCAAAAGAAGTCGAGTTCATCCAGCGCACGTCCGACGCGAAGCGTCTCCGCGTAGGTGTCATACTCGCTGGCGGGATCGATCATCAGGTCCATCTCCTCGCCGACCCGCTCGTCGACGGCACGACAGGTCGCAACGTCGCGATCCGGGTCACCGAAGCCGTGGATCTTGAAGGCGGGATACCCTCGATCGAGGCACTCCTCGGCGAAATCGGCGTACGCCGCCGGCGAGTCGAGTCCCCCCGCGTCGTCAGCCATGAACGTCGAAGCGTACGCCGGAACCGCCTCGTCGGTGCCTCCCAGCAGTTCCGAGACGGACGCGCCGTAGTGCTTTCCGGCGAGGTCCCACAGCGCGATGTCGATGGGGCCCATCCCGACATGGTCCAGATGGCGGAACCCCTTCCAGAGGTCCTGCCAGATGTCCTCGCGTTCGAGGGGGTCCCGTCCCAGGAGATCGCTCGATGCCATCCGAATCTGCGCTAGCATCGGCGGGACGAAGTAGAATCCCCGGTAGTGCCCCTCGAGTCCATCGGCAGTCCGCACCGTCAACACGAATCCCGGCGGCTCGAGGACGGATCCCGGATCGTACGCCTGGTGGCCGTGTCGCATCCCCACGTCGTCGAGTTTATACGTGAACTCGTGAAGTTCCAACTCGCTGATGCGCATCGACCGTACGTCGCGCGCGGCCACCCTAAAGGTGTGGTCGGGTGTCCACGCGGTGTTACGTTACGGTCGAGCGGTGTTACGTTACGAACGAGTCGAGAGTATACCACTCGCGTCGGGTGTTCTGTGTAGTACCTATTTACGTTCGAGTTCCGTTGGCTATCACCATGCGTATCACGGACGTGCGCGCGATGCCCGTATCGGATCCCGTTCCGGAGGAGATGCGTCATCGAACGGATCTTGGAACCAAGGTAAAGACCGACGCGACCCTGGTGTTCGTCGAAAGCGACGACGGGACCACCGGAGTCGGGGCCTCGCTCGGGAATCCGCCGACGATAGCTAGCATCGTCGAGCACGAACTCGCGCCGCACCTGATTGATGCGGATCCCCTGTATACGGAGCGTCTCTGGGAGAAGATGTACGACGGATCGCGGTGGAAGCCGTCGCTGGAACGGGGCTACTCCCAACCACGCGAGGATCGCCGGGGGATCACGCTCGAAGCCATCTCCGGAGTCGACATCGCCCTGTGGGACCTCAAGGGGAAACTGCTCGATCAGCCGATCTACAAACTACTCGGTCCCGTGCGGGACGACGTGCAGGGATACGCAAGCGGCGGCTGGGCTCCCGGTGACGAGGCCGAAGCGGAGATGCGAGGCTACGCCGAGAAGGGCTTCGATGCGGTGAAGATGCGCGTCGTCGGAGAGGACGAGTTCACCATCGAGAATGCCGTGACCCGCGTCAAGGCGGCGCGCCGAGGCATCGGCGACGACGTCGATCTCATGGTCGATGCGCACGGTTCGCTCGACGTGTCGACTGCCATCCGGCTGGCCGAACGGATCGAACCGTACGACATCACGTGGTTCGAGGAGCCGGTGTCACCCGACGACCACGCGGGACTCGCCGAAGTGCGCCGCGCCACTCCCATCCCGATCGCTACCGGGGAGCGCGAATTCACCCGATTCGACTTTTTGAGCCTCATGGAGGAGCGTGCGATGGACGTCGTCCAGCCGGACGTTGCCCGCGCCGGTGGATTCACCGAGATCCGCCGCATCGCGGCCATGGCGTCGGCCCGCGGCCTCCGTGTCGCACCGCATGCGTGGGGAAGCGGCGTCCTTTTCGCCGCGAGCATCCACCTCGCCATGGCGCTGCCGAACTGTCACATCCTCGAAGTGAGCCAGGCATACATGCCGCTCCTGACCGACCTCTTCGAGGAGGAGTACGACGTTCGCGACGGACGGGTGTACGCGCCCGAGGCTCCGGGGCTCGGATTCACGCTCAGAGACGACTACGCCGAACGGTTCGAGTACATCGAGGGACCGGAGTACGTCTTCTGAGAGGGAGACGTTCACTCCTCGAGCGCAAACTCCGTTTGCCACCGATCCACGTATTCGTCGGCGGCAGTCTCCGTCCCGACTGACTCCCGTCGGTACGTTCGCCCCTCGGGCGCCTGTTCGAGAAGGTCGATTCGCACGATGTAGCCGTCTCCATCGCCACGACGTCGTTTTCGGATCGTCGCGAGACCGTCCTCCCGTTCCCACTCGATCAGCCCCTCGTCGTCGTGCCGAATGCTCCAGGTCACGATTCACGACTGGCACGCGGGCGTCTAAAGCGGCGCGGAAACCGACGCCGTGGATCCGACCGGACGGTATATGTTCCTTCGGCGACGCCGATCGGTATGTCTCGATCGTCCGATCTGCCCGACCGGCAGACCTTCGATCGGCGCGTCGCTGCGGTACAGGACCGCCTCGACTCGGGGATCGCCGACGGGGTCGTCTGTTTCCCGAGTTCGAACCTCCAGTATCTGACGGGAATCGCGGAGACGCCGGGGGAGCGTCACTTTCTGTATCTCACCCCCGCTGACGGCGATCCGGCCCTTCTCGTCCCTGAACTGTCGCTCGCGGACGTCCGCGAGACGGTCCCGGAGACGGAGATCCGATCGTGGGGAGACGACGAGGATCCGCTCCCGGCGGTCCGCGCGCTTATCGCCGATCGTGGTGTTCTGGAGGGGCGATTGCTCGTCGACGACACGATGTGGGCCCGGTTCACCCAGGACCTTCGCGAGGCGGCACCGAAGGCCACATGGGGACTCGCAAACGAGGTGCTCGGCGACGTGCGCGCCCGAAAGGACGAGGTGGAGATCGCGACGATCGAACGCGCGTCGGGGATCACCGATGCGGTCGTCGGCGATCTCAGAACCCTCGGATCCGACGCGGTCGGGATGACCGAAGCGGAGCTTGCGGAATGGATCGACGAACGCCTCTCGGACCGGGGCGGCGAAACGCCCGCCTTCGAGACGATCGTCGGTTCCGGGCCGAACGGCGCGAAACCCCACCATCACCACAGCGACCGGACGATCGAGGTCGGCGATCCCGTCGTCCTCGACTTCGGTACGCGCGTTGACGGCTATCCGTCCGATCAGACGCGGACGCTCGTGTTCGGCGGCGATCCGACCGACCGATTTCGCGAAATTCACGGGATCGTTCGTCGTGCACACCAGGCTGGCGTCGAGGCAATCGAGCCCGGTGTTCCCGCATCCGAGATCGATCGGGTTGTCAGATCTACTATCGAGGCGGCTGGCTACGGTGAGGCGTTCATCCACCGGACCGGCCACGGCGTCGGGATCGATGTCCACGAGGAACCCTACGTCGTCGCGGGCAACGAGCGGCCCCTTGAGGCCGGAATGGTCCTTTCGGTCGAACCCGGGATCTACCTGCCCGACGAATTCGGTGTTCGGATCGAGGATCTCGTCGTGGTCACGGAGGGAGGCTGTCGTCGGCTCAATCACACCGATCGCGGCTGGTCGTGTTGAGACGGAGGCGGAGCGTCGCCCTGCGGGATCGTCTCAGCGCGTTCTCAGATCGTCTTTGTCCTTGAGAACCTGCGTCTCCGCCTCCCCGGCGGAGACTTCGTTGGCCAGTTCATAGAAGTCGTTTTGTAATCCCGCGGGGAAGGTCACGACGCCGACCCAGGAGCCGTCGTTTTGCCACTCCTCACGTTCGAGATCGCCGAACTCCCGGACCCGTGCTTGGCCAGACCCGGCGTGTTCGGGCGGTAGCTGGACCGCGACCGTGATCTCCTCGAAGCGGATCGGGATCACCGGTCGAAGCGCCTCGAGGGCCTCGTCGACCTGGTTCTCGACCGGTTCCATGGGGTCGACGGTGAATCCGGCCTCCTCCAGGGCGCGGTCGATGCGTTCCGGCGGGTGCGGTGAGTCGTCCATCTGCGGGTTGACCGCGTTGCGCGCGATCGTGTTTATCAGGTTCTTCCGTTTTCGCTCCTGCATCTCCCGCCGCTGTTCGGCGGTGATCTGTATCTCACCGCGCTTTATCACCTCCGGGATGATCTCCATCGGATCGGTCGTTCCAAAGACCTCCTCTAGGGCGGTTTCGGCGGGGCGATCGCCGCGAGAGGCGTTCTCGAAGACGTCCTCGGCGGCGATGACGTCCTCCAGATCGCCCTCGAACTCGCCGCGTTTGATCGCCAACGCCGCGTCCGGATCCACGAGCACCTCGAAGCGCTCGCCGTGGGATTCGAGTCGAGCGGTCACGGCATCCTCAAGCGATATCATGATGGTCGCTACCGTCCCTGACGTAAAAAGTCTCCCGCGTGCGATCGATGCACATGCCCGACGGCAGCCATCACACTCGACGGTAGCTATCCACTCACCGATGGATACCCCTCTCAATGACACACAATGGACGTGTGGAGTGGCGCTATTCCGTCGACATCCCGGTCTCGTCGTCGCACGCGGCCAGCCACTCGTTGGCCCACTGCTCGATCTCCTCGAAGACCGGACAAAGCGATCGTCCCTTCGGAGTGAGGCTGTAGTAGGTCGCAACGGGTGCGGCTTCCTCGAGACGACGGTTGACGAACCCCAATTCCTGGAGATCGTCGAGAACTCGCGAGAGCGTCCGGGCGTTCGCGTCGGTCTCGCGTTTCAACTCGTTAAACCGTAATTCGTCGTTCTGGAGCTCGTGTAACACCACGAGTCGCCAGCGAGAGCCGATCTGTTCGAGGGAATCGACGATCGGACACGCGGCGTCGGAGACCGCTTCCGCGGCGTCGCTTCGAGGCGTGGATTCCGGGTTTTCGGTGGATTCGGACGACTCGTCGTCCTCGATCTCGATGGGATCCGGTGATGACATCGATGTTACCTGATAACTATCTCGTCCGGGAACGACTATAATAGTTCGGTTCATACAGCAGGTTACAATATGTCACTAGAGATCGCAACCATACCGCTGCAGTTCGACGCGCCGTTGTCCGGAGAGTTGTTCCTGATCGCTCGGATACTCTTCGGCGGTCTCATGGCCTTCATGGGACTCAACCACTTCCTCGACGTGGAGAACATGACGGGATACGCCGAGATGAAGGGCCTCCCCGCGCCCAGGCTGTCCGTGACGTTCTCCGGGGGAATGCTCATCGCCGGTGGTCTCGGGATCGCGATCGGCGCGTATCCGATCCTCGCGGCCGGTGCGCTCGTCGTCTTCCTGCTCGTTTCCTCTCCGACGATGCACGACTTCTGGGCAGTCCCCGACGACCAGAAGCAGTCAGAGATGACGAACTTCCTCAAGAACATCGAGTTGCTCGCCGCCTCCCTCGCGTTCCTCGCGCTCGGTGCGATCGAGTGGCCCTACGCCGTCGGCGTCGGACTTCTCTAGACGCGCCGACCGCTCTCGACGACCGACTCGCCCACCACGACAATTATGCTCCCGCGGAAACCAATCATCATCGATATCCATGACTGACGCTCCACCGACCACCGGCCTGCATCACGTGACGAACATCTGTACCGACATGGACGAGACCGTCGAGTTCTACGAGGACGTCCTCGGCTGGCACACGGTCAAGCGTACGCAGAACTACGACGATCCGGGAACCAAACATTACTACTTCTCGCCGACGCCGAAGGGAGAACCCGGAACCAACGTCACCTACTTCGAGTATCCCGACTCCCGTGGCGCACCCGGTCCGGGCGCGAGCCACCACTTCGCGTTCGGTGTCCCGGACGCGGAGACGCTCGCAGAGTGGCAGACGCATCTCCGAGAGCAGGGAGTTCGTGTCTCGGAGATCAAAGATCGCACCTACTTCGAGAGCATCTACTTCAGCGACCCCGACGGCCTCGTCTTCGAACTCGCGACGGCCGGTCCCGGATTCGACGTCGATGAGGAGACGCCGGGCGAATCGGAGATCGATCCCTTCGACGCAGGGGACGTGGAGTGACGGACGCGGATCCGGATCGGCGCTCATGGACGGTAGTCACAGGAGACGGTTCCGTTCAGGGCTCGAACGCGCCGAGGTTCGATTGGAGATCCCGCGCGGAGCGTCCCTCGATCAGATCGTGGCCCACGAGATCGCGCAGGTCGACTGCGTAGGTCGACCCGCCACGTTCGAGCACCAACAGACGTCCCTTCGTCGTGAGGACTCGGCCCGAGGCCATCGTCTCGTCTATCGGACGTTCGTCGAGGTCGATCCCGTATTCGAACTCGAAGCGACGGTCCGGCTCGAATCGCTCCAGTAGGCGGTTCCACGCCCGTTCGTCGAGTGACGCCCCGAGCCCCGCACGCTTCTCGGAGACGCGAACGCGGTCGACGAGTTCCTCGACCTCGTTTGCCCGTTCCGCCTCGATCTCGCGGGCAATCCGCCCGTTCTCGGCGGTTCGGATCCGTGCGCCCCGATCGGCACCCTGCTCTTCGAGGCGCGTTTCGAGTCGCCAGGTGCGGGTCACTCCCACCTTGAACCGGTCGGGGGCGAACGCGGCGAGATAGACGGCGTGCTCTTCGAGACAGTCCATTTCCTCTTTTAGACACGTTCCCGTACAGCGTGCACAGACCCAGACGTTCTGGTGTGAGACACAGTAGGGTGTCTGGGCTGCCGAACACGCGATGTGGCTCCCGTCGTGGATCGTTCCGGCACACCGGCGGTCGCCGAGCGAGTATGCTAACTCCGTCCCGGGCGTCAGGTCGATTCGCTCGACCGGCGCCGGATCGTCGCCGGATCGCTGGTGTCGAGCTACGAGCAATCCCGCCGGTCCGGAAGCGTCCGTCCCGCCGACGCCCGAATCGTACCCGACGATCTGCACGGTTCGAGTAAGGCGACGCGACCGTTTATCCGGTTCGATGTTCGGGAGCGATCTCCGCCACCAACTCGCGGGTCGCCCGCCTGACTGATTCGTCGCTCGAGATCGACGGCTCCCATCCGAGCGCCGAGAGCTTCTCGATCGAGAGCCGCATCTTCGGGACGTCGCCGGTCCATCCGCGATCGCCGCCGGTGTACTCGTAGTCCGGATCGAGTCCCATCTCCTCGCTTACGATGTCGGCGATCCTCGTGACTGAGGTCGTCGTCCGCGTCCCGAGGTTGTAGACGTTGAACGCGTCGTCGGCGTGTTCGACCACGTGACGGATCGCGTCGACGCACTCGGTCACGTGGAGATACGACTTCTCCTGGCGGCCGTCGCCGAGGATCGTGAGCGTCTCGGGGTCCGCACGGAGTTTCTCGATGAAGTCCGGAACGACGTTGCCCCGTTGATGTGGTCCCACGATGTTCGCAAACCGAACGTTCCAGACGGTCATCCCGTAGGAGTGGGCGTACGTCGACAACAGCGCCTCATCGGCCAGCTTCGAGGAGCCATAGATCGAGATGGGTGAAAGCGGTGCGTAGTCCTCCGGCGTCGGTCGGGGAGCCTCCCCGTAGACCGTCGAGGAGGAGGTGAAGGCGATCGCATCGACGCCCACCTCGGACATCCGCTCGAGGACGTTGTAGGTCATCTCCGTGTTCTCCTCGAAGAGCTTTCGATCGTCGTCGTAGTTCGTGTCGGTGTAGGCCGCGAGGTGGAAGACGACGTCAATGTCCGCGGTCAGCGCCGTTGCGAGGTCGTCCGGATCGGTGAGGTCGCCGCGGACGAACTCGGCCCCCTCGGGTACCCGGTCACGATCGCCCTTCGAGAGGTCGTCGATGATCCGTACCGCCTCGGCGTCCTCCAGGAGGTCGGTCGCCAGATGGCTGCCGACCAGTCCGGCTCCGCCCGTGATCAGCACTCGTGCGTCCGAAAGATCCATGTCTGACCTCCCGTTGCCGATCGCAAGTGCGTTCCGGTCGGGGTGGAGGTGTGTTCTCGGTTGAGGTGGCAGATGCGTTCGGATCGGGACGCAGGTGTGTTCCGGTCAGGGCGAAAGTGCGTTCGCGGTCGGATCCGTGCCGAAAGCCACTACCCGTCCGGCCGCCAATTCGCGTGCATGCAGGAGACACGCGAGGTCGCGGTCCTTCGGTTCGGCCACAGGCCGGGTCGGGACGACCGAATGACGACCCACGTCGGACTCACGGCACGCGCGCTCGGCGCCGACCGGGTGATCCTCCCCGACAACGCCGGCCAGTCGGCCGAGACCGTCCAGGACATCACCGACCGCTTCGGCGGTCCCTTCACGGTCGAACTCCGGACGGATCAGACCGCGATCGTCCGCGACTGGGACGGTGTCGTCGTCCACCTCACGATGTACGGCGAGCCGGTGCAAACGGTCGAGTCCGCGATCCGGGACGCACACGCCGAGTCGCCGCTTCTCGTCGTGGTTGGCGGGGAGAAGGTTCCCTGGGAGCTCTACGAACACGCGACGTTCAACGTCGGCGTGACGAACCAGCCGCACTCGGAGGTTGCAGGACTCGCCGTCTTCTTAGACCGGCTCTTCGAGGGCCGTGAACTCGATCGCGAGTGGGCCGACGCGGACCGCGTCGTCCGCCCGGAGGCGTGCGGGAAGACCGTCGTCGACGCGTCGGAGATCGAGGAGGACGACTGATCCACCTGATCGCCGCGATCACGCCGGACGTTTCGAGCGAAGCCGGGCGATGCGGATCCGCAGTTCTCCTCGACTCGTTCCTCGCGCCCGCCGGGAAGCCATTTCTCCCATCGGAACCACTGCGAGCCGGTCGATCTCGAATGCCCACCCCCGGTGGCCGCTCGCGTCCCGACCGTACTCGAGAGCCTCCGCGAGGGCGTCCGCCCGCCCGAGTCTCGCGACCGCCCGGTCGGCCGACATGCGTCCACCGCCGACGAGGAGCCGATCGCCGGCCGTAAGCAGGAGCCACCACGGCGCGATCGCGACGAGCAGCGTCCCACCGGCGAGGGCGTACGCGGCCCACGGGACGGAGCGGCTTCCGTCTTTGTCAGCGCCGAACGCTCGCGGTCGGTCGGAATCACTTGAGGGACGATGCGACACGAGCGTGTCCCCGAACAGCTGGACTGCCTCCACGAGCAACATCGCCGGGAGGAACGCCGTCGTCAGCCGAGCGTTGTGTGAATCCGCACGTGACAGCGCATGAAGTACCATGGCCTCGAAGGTCCGATCGTCGAGTTCGACCAGTCGAGCCGGAACGACGAGCATCGCTTTCTCACGTGTCGCTGCGACTCCGACGGTGACTGCCGACCGCTGCACGACACGCACCGTCGGCACCGTGATTCCGTTCGATCGGGCGACATCCGTTACCCGTTCTCTCAGGTGATCGGAGCGGTTCCCGTTGATCGGATCCATCCTCGATATCGAGCGATCAACGACTGTCGGACCGATCGCGTACGACCCCACGAGGCCGACGATCACGGAGACCGGAAGGACGATCGCCGCACTAACGTCGACGAACCAGGAGAGAATCAACGCGGGAACGGCGACGAGGGTTGCGGGGATCGCGGCGAGCAGGACCGCCCCGATCAGTTCCCGAGGTGAGGGCCCTTCTCGTTCGCCTCCCACATCGCCGGTGTCGGCTGATGGTCCGTCGTCGGCTGATGGTCCGCCGTCGGCTCGCGGGTCACTCGTTCGTCGCTCTCCCGTCGCCGAATCGCCCGATTCCGGATCGTTTGCCTCCGGATCGATCGTCCCGACCGCTTCGTCCATGATCGTCGCGACGGCCGGTTCCCACAAGAGTCTGCCGACGATACCGGCGGAACCCTCGGGCGGATGACTGGTTCGAATCCTTTAAACGACCGCCGACCGGATGGTTCACTAATGGCTTTTGAGGACCTGTTGAACGACCCCGTCATCCAAAAGTACCTACACGAGTTGGTCGGTCCGACAGGGATGCCGGTGGCCGCCGCGCCGCCGGAGGGTGAGGTGACGGACGAGGAGCTCGCCGAGGAGCTCGGCCTGGAGCTCAACGACATCCGTCGCGCGCTATTCATTCTGTACGAAAACGATCTCGCATCCTACCGTCGCGTCCGCGACGAGGACTCCGGCTGGCTCACGTATCTGTGGACCTTCAAATACGAGAACATTCCGGAGAACCTTGAGGAGGAGATGTATCGGCTGCTCGACGCCTTAGAGGAACGCGAGGAGTACGAGCGGACCCACGAGTTCTACCTCTGTGAGGTGTGTTCGATCCGCTTCGAGTTCGGGGAGGCGATGGATCTCGGATTCGAGTGTCCCGAGTGCGGTTCGCCGATCGAGTCGATGGACAACGATCGGCTCGTCGAGTCCATGGAGCAACGGATCGACGAGCTTCGAGACGAACTCAACGTGGACGTGACTCGCTGATGGTCGTCCTCGCGACCAAATGTTACGTCGAGGGCGACGCGCGCGATCGCGCCCTCGACGGGATGGACTCGCTCGTCGAGAACGCGGTCGGCGACCTCCACGTGGACTGGCAGATCGGGGTCCGTGGCGACGGATTCGTACAGGTCGATCTGGCCGGTGAGGACGCTGCAGTCGCCCGGAACGCCCTTGCCGAGGAGTGGGGAGAGATCGTCGCCCACGACGAGGGACTCCAACCCGGATCGGAGTACGTGGGAACGCTGGAATCGTGGGATTCAGACGGGATCGTCCTCGATGCGGGTGCGGATGTCCGGATTCCGGCGGATCGTCTCGGACTCGGCGCGGGAACGCCCGAACAGGTCATAGAGCGCTTCGGACTGGTCCAACATCTCCCGATGCGGTTCGTCTACGCGGTTCCGGAAAGCGAAGGGGAGGGAGACGGCGATGGTGATGAACCCGCTCCCGATCCGGAATCGGATGCGACCTCTCGACTCGCCGATGCCGAACGTGATCGCCTCTACGAGTGGCGTCGCGGCCCCGGACGTTTGAACGTGAACTCCGCAACCCGCGGGGAGGTTCGTGCCACGATCAACCGTGCCGGCCACGCCCGTGACATCGTCACCGTCGAGCGACTCGGGCTGCTCGAACAGAGCGTCATCTGTCGCGAAGAGACCGATCCGCCGGGACTGCTTGCGGCCATCGGGTCGTATCTTCCCGCCGAGATGCGGTGTGTCGTCTGATCGATCGAACTCGGAATTTGGAACATCTACGTACACGTGAATCGACGATTCCTGCTTGCGATCTCGATGGTCGCACTCCTCGCTGCAAGCGCTGGCTGTCTCGGATACGTCACCGGCGGCGGTGAGATCACGAACGAGACGCTTGATGCGGATCCGCCGGCGGCGTATGAATGGGACACCAACGCGGACGTGCGGATCGAGTTCCAGGCTGACTCGACGTATCTCACCGTCTCCAACGTCTCCGACCGCGAGGAGCTTCGGCTGTACGAGGAAACTGGATACGGGATCGAAGAGCCGCTCGAGTTTCGGGCCTTCCGGTATCGTTACGCGAACGGGACCGTGATCAACGGATCGCAGTTTCGCGAGCAGGGCGGCGAGATCGAACAGACGCCCGACGAGGTCTGGGTGCGGTTCGGCGAGGACATGACCGACGGGACGATCGCCTATACCAGTGACGGGTCGCCGAGACGGTTCCTGGCGCGAACCTACGTGAAGGGCTCCTACGAGGTTGTGCTTCCGCCCGGCTATACGACGGACTTCTGGCTGTTCGGTCACGGCTCACCCCGTGGCTATGACGTCGAGACCGTCGATGGACGGGAGCGACTCGTCTGGGAGGAGGTGACGACGGAGTTGATCGTCGTCCAGGCCTACCGCGAGCGTGATCTCCCGATCTTCGTCGGCATCTTCATTATCGCGACGGCGATCGGGATCGCCGGCTACCTCTATTTCCGACGGCAACTCGAGGAGTTGCGCGAGACGCGCCAGGAGATGGGACTCGACGTCGAAGAGGAGGAGACGGACGACTTCGGAGACGACGGGCCGCCGCCGGGAATGCGGTAAGCGGTGGCTCCCGGTCCTCGCCGGGGCCAGCCCCCGACAGCGACGGGATTTTGAGTCCGCCTCACCTACGAGCGTTCATGCGAGTCGCGATCGTCACCGTCGGAGACGAGTTGCTTTCCGGGGATATCGAGAACACGAACGCGACGTGGTTGTGTGCTCGACTCTCCGACCGGGGCGTTGACGTCGGCCGTGTGACGACGATCCCCGATGACGTCTCCACGATCGCGAGAGTGGTCAACGAGTATCACGCCGAATACGACGCCGTGATCGTCACCGGCGGACTCGGTCCGACTCACGACGACGTGACGATGGAGGGGGTTGCAGCCGCGTTCGGCCGATCGCTTTCGGAGGACCCGACGGTGATCGAGTGGCTCGAACGCGAGGGCGGATACAGCGCCGCGGATCTGACCGACGGGACGACCCATCTACCGACGGACGCGCGGATGATTCCCAACGAGGAAGGCGTCGCTCCCGGCGCGATCGTCGAGAATACCTACGTTCTGCCGGGCGTTCCCACCGAGATGAAGGCGATGTTTGACCGGATCGAACGGGAGTTCAACGGGGTTCCGAAACATACGGAGATAGTGACGGCGGACGAGCCCGAAAGCGCCCTCATCGACCGGCTGGTCGAGCTTCGGGATCGCTTCGACGTGACGGTCGGATCCTACCCCGGGGGGACGGTTCGGGTAAAGATAACGGCCGGATCGCGCGAGACTGCCGAGGAGGCGGCGGCGTGGCTGGCCGATCGGGTACAACGGCCCGAGGGGTCGGACGAGCGGCAGTGACGGTGATCGTCGATCACCGATAGAGGTATGCCAGCCAGCCGACGACGAGAAGAAGACTCACGAGCAGGACGGCGGTAGCGGTTTCGGGGATCGGGAGTGTCGCTGAGTCGGTTGCAAGCGGAATCATACTCGTCGGTTGTTCCGGGTCGTTCTTAAGCGTTCAGCCTTCGCCGGAGGCGTGAACTCGACTCACGTCCATCCGGTCCGTCCGGTCGACTCGTCCTTTTAATGCTCCCGCCGGGCTATCGGGCCGTATGCATATCGGCGTCCTCATGAATCCGATCGCCGGAATGGGCGGTCGCGTCGGGTTGAAGGGAACCGACGGAAAACTCGAGGAGGCGCGCGAACGGGGGGCCACGCCACGAGCCCCGCAGCGGGCCCGACGCGCCCTCGATCGGCTCCACCAGATCCGTCCGGATCTCCGGATCTCGGTTGCCGGCGAACCGATGGGAGAGACGATCGTTCGGGAGGCGGGATTCGACCCGACGGTGGTTTATCAGCCGTCGACCGACGCGGGAGCGGAGGCCACGGACGATCGTGGCAGTGGCCCCGATTCCTCCGGCGACACCGGCGATCCGTACGCGGATCCGGGAACGTCAGCGGAGGATACCCGAAACGCGGTTTCGGCGTTTCTCGATGCCGGCGTCGACCTCGTGGCGTTCGTCGGCGGCGACGGCACGGCGGCCGACGTCGCGACTGTGCTTGAAGGGTCGGACACGCCGATGCTCGGGATTCCAGCCGGAGTCAAGGTCTACTCGTCGGTCTTCGCCGTTTCACCGGAGGACGCAGCAACCGTCATCGCCTCCTTCGAGCGGACCGAACGACGCGAGGTGATGGACATCGACGAGGACGCCTATCGCGAGGGGGAAGTCTCCCCGGAGCTTCAGGCGGTCGTTTCCGTTCCCGTGGCCGAGGAGTTGCAGTCGGCCAAACAGCTGGGTGGCGGCACCGTCGAGGCGCTCACGGAGGGATTCGCTGCGGACGTCGATCCTGCGGTGACCTATGTGTTCGGCCCGGGATCGACGGTCGCTGCGATCGAGTCGGAACTCGAAATCGATCCCTCGCCGCTCGGCGTCGACGTGTGGCGGGACGGCGAGTTGCTCGTCCGTGACGCCTCGGAGGACGAGATCCTGGAGGCGCTCGGGGAGGATAACGAGATCGTCGTCTCACCGATCGGCGGACAGGGGTTCGTCTTCGGACGGGGAAACCCGCAGTTGTCTCCCGCGGTGATTCGGCAGTGTTCGGTCTCGATCGTAGCCTCGCGGAGTAAACTCGACGATCTTCGTGTTCTCCGGGTCGATACCGACGATCCGGATCTCGACGAGGAGCTTGCCGGCTGGACGCGGGTGCGGGTCGGTGCCTTCGAGACGCGAATGATGCGGATCGTCGCGTGAACGGAGGGGATCGTCACCCGCCGCATTCGAGCCGGCCTCAGCCGGAAGCTGCAGGCTACGTGAGTCGGTTCGTATTTTTGACAATCACGATCGAACACCTTGTATTTTTGCGGACGTGTATAATGTACATAGGGATAGGGTTAAGGTAACTGGAACAATACGGCCAGGTATGGAAACGCGGAAGGTCCAGCGGCTCGGTCCCTCGACGCTGGCGATGACCCTGCCAGCCGAATGGGCAAGTGAACACGACGTCGAGAAGGGCGATGAGGTCTCGTTGCGGATGGGCGGGAAGGGAACGCTCACCGTGCTCCCTGAGTCGGCAAGTACGGAGGAGTCGGAGGCAACGATCTTCGCCGATAATCTCGATTCTGGCGCCCTGGAGCGGGCGATCGTCGCCCAGTACGTGCTCGGTCGACGGGTCATCAACGTCGAAAGCGACGGCCCGTTGGGAAGCGACCACATCAACGCGGTTTATCGGGCGGAGACGCAGCTCATGGGACTCGGCGTCATCGAGGAGACGCCCGAAAGCATCGCGATCCGCTGTTCGGTCGACCCCGAGGATTTCACCCTCGATAACCTCATGCAGCGTCTCGAGAACACGGGCTCGACGATGCGCGGAGAGGCGATCAAGGCGCTTGCTCACGGCAACACCGATCTCGCCCAGCGCGCGTTGAACCGCGAGCGACAGGCGAACAAGATATTCGTGTTGATGTTGCGGCTTATCTTTACGGCCTACCAGAACCCGAACCTGACCCGTGCCGTTGGTCTCGATTCGGGATTCCCCCTGATCGGATATCGGTCGGTCGCCAAGAACCTCGAACTCACTGCGGACAACGCCGAGGACATCGCCGAGATCGTCATCGAAACCGAGGGTCACACTCTCGACATCGACCAGTCCACGATGCGACGGATCCGCGAGTTCACCGATCAGGTCGACGACCTCACGGCGATGGCGGTTCGATCCGTCGTCGAACGCGATTACGATCTCACCGTCGAGTGCCGCGCACTCTTTCAGGAGATAAGCGATCGCGAATCCGACATCCTCGAGGACCTTCCGGAGCTGGACAACGACGAACTGCTTCGGGTCCGGGAGGTGCTGGTCAGCCTCCAGCACACCGCCGAGTACGCGATGCGGAACGCGGAGATCGCGGCGAACCTCGCGCTCAACGAGGAATCCGAACACGTCAAGATACGATGAGCCGCCGTCCGAGATCGCAGTCGTAGTGCCGTTTCCACCCCGCTCGTGGCGGCGTCTTTAACCCACTCCGGGACGGATTCGTTCCCATGAGCGATGACGTCGACGACCCCCGAGAGGCGATCGAGGAGTTTCTGGCCGATGCCGACGTAACTCTCGCGGAGTACGATCAGGGATACGCCGACGCCGACGCGACGCTTTCGATCCTCGAAGAGCATATCGAGACGCTTCGAGAATCGCTGGGTGAGGAGGATTCCTAGCGACCTGACCCGGCGCTCCGCGTCTTCCGACTCGGCGACTTTTAACCGCTGCCCCCGTCACGGGAGATATGGTCTCTGCGATCTTCGATCCGGACGCCTGGGAGTCGGTGACTGAGGAGTTTGAAGACGTCACCTACCACCGCGGTGTCGACGTTCCCGCGGTCCGGATCGCCATCGATCGACCGGCGGTCCGCAACGCATTCCGACCCGGCACGGTCGACGAACTCTACGCGGCACTTGATCACGCCCGCAAGCAGGCCGACATCGGCTGTGTGCTTCTCACCGGGAACGGCCCCTCGCCGAAGGACGGGGGCTGGGCCTTTTCGGCCGGCGGCGACCAGTCGGTTCGCGGCGGTTCGGGGTACGAGTATCGGGACGACGACGAGGCCAGCGAGGAGGACGACGAACTCGTCCGGGAGGCGAGAGCCGGCCGCCTGCACGTCCTCGAGGTCCAGCGGCTCATCCGGTTCATGCCGAAGCCAGTCGTCGCGGTGGTCCCGGGATGGGCCGTCGGCGGTGGTCATTCGCTGCACGTCGTCTGCGATCTCACGATCGCAAGCGAGGAGGAGGCGAAGTTCCTTCAGACCGATCCCGATGTCGCCTCCTTCGACGGCGGGTTCGGATCGGCGTATCTCGCCAAGCAGATCGGTCAAAAACGGGCCAGAGAGGTGTTCTTCCGCGGGAAGACCTACTCGGCGGCGGAGGCCGAGGACATGGGGATGGTCAACGAAGTCGTCCCGCACGAGGAACTCGAATCGGTCGCCCTTGAGTGGGCCGACGAGATGACCAAAAAGAGCCCGACGGCGATGCGAATGTTGAAATACGCGTTCAACATGACTGACGACGGAATGGTGGGCCAACAGCTGTTTGCGGGTGAGGCGACCCGGCTTGCCTACACGACTGAGGAGGCCAGAGAGGGCCGCGACGCGTTCCTCGAGGGACGCGACCCCGAGTTCGGCGAGTACCCCTGGCATTATTGAGCGATCCGCAGAACGGATGGCAACCTTCAGGAACGGGCCACCCGAAGGGTCACCAATGAGTACCACGGAGGTCTCGCGAGCCAGGGCATGGGTCCTTGCGGCCCGTCCCCAGACCCTCCCGGCGGCGGCCGCGCCGGTTATCGTCGGCGTCGGACTCGCGTATCACGACGGCGCGTTCGCCCCCCGTCCGGCGCTCGCCGCCTTCGTCGGCGCCGCCTTGATCCAGATCGGGACGAACTTCGCGAACGACTACTACGACGCCGTTCGTGGCGCCGACACACCCGACCGTGAGGGATTCACCCGGGTCACCGCCACGGGGATCATCGAACCCCCGGCGGTCAAACGGGCGATGTGGTTGGTCTTTGCTCTCGCGGTCCTCGTCGGAACGTACCTCGTCGCCGTCGGCGGGGTTCCGATAGTTCTGGTCGGACTCGCATCGATCACGGCAGGGATCGCCTACACGGGCGGTCCCTACCCACTCGGATACCACGGACTCGGCGATCTCTTTGTGTTCGTCTTCTTCGGAATCGTCGCCGTGACGGGAACCTACTACGTGCAGGCTGCAGCGCTTTTCGCCTCCGGATTCCCCGTCTGGATTCCGCCCGGGACCCTCACGATCGAGGCGCTGATAGCGAGCCTCCCGGTCGCGGCGCTTTCGACGAACGTCCTCGTCGTCAACAACGTTCGCGACCGCGAGGAGGACGCGACGACCGGAAAGCGGACGCTCGCCGTCCGGTTCGGCTATCGGTTCTCGCGGCTACAGTTCCTCGCGTTGACGACGCTCGCCTACGTGGTCCCGGTCTGGTTCGCCGTCGTCCCCGACGGATACGGCCCCTCGGTGCTTGCGCCGCTCGTGACGGTGCCGCTTGCGGCATCCCTCGTTCGAACCGTCTGGACGGAGACCTCGGGGGAGGTCCTCAACCCGGCACTGGAACGAACCGGACAGCTATTGGCCGCTCACGCCGTCCTGTTCGCGATCGGACTCGCGGTCTGAGGCCCGACGACAATCCAACACCCATGCGATCGACCCGATTCACCCTCGAACTCGACAGCCCCCTTGGGACCGCGCGGGCAGAGGTCCTCGAGAGACGCGGCTGGGTCGTTGGCCTCGATCCCGAAGCGCATGACGTGCCCGCACGCGGCGTCGGCGAGGCGACGCCACTCCCGGGATGGACCGAATCGCACGAGGACTGCCGGGCTGCGCTCGCGGCCTTCGACGATCGTGAGACCCCGAGTGGGGACGAACGCGGTGGCGGAAGCGACGACCGGACCAACGATCCCGACCTCACGACGCCGGCGGCTCGCCACGGAATCACTCTTGCACGGGCGGATGCCGCCGCCCGCGCGGACGACCGCTCGCTCGCGGCGCTCCTCGCCGATCGAGTCGGATTTCCGGAGCCGGCCGTCCATGTCCCGGTCAATGCGACGATCGGCGACGGCACTCCCGCGGCGGCCGCACGCGAGGCGCGCCGTGCCGTCGATGACGACTATCGGGCGATCAAACTGAAGGTCGGCGCCGGTGCCCTCGATCGCGATCTCGATCGCATGCGTGCGGTCCAACGCGAGGTCGGTCCTGCCATCGAACTGCGGGCCGACGCAAACGGGGCGTGGGACCGGACCACTGCACGCCAGGCTCTCGACAAATTGAGGCGGATGGGCGTCAGCTACGTTGAACAGCCGCTTCCGGCCGCCGATCTCCGAGGACACCAGGCACTCCGCGAGGAGCTTCGCATCGATCTCGCCCTCGATGAGTCGATCGCCGAATACGGCATCGAGCGGATCCTTGCGGAAGAAGCGGCGGACGTGGTGATCTGCAAGCCGATGGTGCTCGGTGGTGTCGTTCGGACCCTCGAAGCGGCGCGCGCCGCCCGTGAGGCGGGGGTGGAGCCGGTCGTGACGACCACGATCGACGCCGCGATCGCCCGCACGGCCGCGGTCCACGTCGCCGCCGCGATTCCCGACGTTCGTCCCTGCGGTCTCGCAACTGGTTCGCTTCTGCGAGAGGACCTCGTTCCGGATCCGGCACCCGTCGATGACGGCCGGATCGAGGTACCGACGGATCCCGGAATCGCGGGTTCGACCTTCGACGAGATCGTCTTCGAGGAATGACTGTCGCCTCTCTCGGCGTCGATCGCGAGATGGTTGCTGACTAAACGGATCGGATCCGCTCTCGCTCGACAAGCGGCGGATCGAGGATCACGGACTCGACCCGGCGCGATCTACTCGTGACGAAATACGTTTACTGGGCGGTACGGTTCCTCCAGATAGGAAATCTCACTGGAGGTGAGATCGATATCGATCGCCTCGACGGCGTCCTCCAGATGGCGAACGCTCGTCGTTCCGAGTATCGGCGCATCGACCGGCTCTTTGTGAAGGTGCCATGCGAGGGCGATCTGAGCCATCGAGACCCCGTAGTCACTGGCCAGTTCCTCGACGCGCTCGTTGATGGCCTTTCCGCCCGCTTGACGGTACGTCGAGACGTGTTCGTCGATATACTCGTCGGTCCGCTCGCGGTTCGTCGTCGTCTCGTCGGTATCCGGACGCGTCAGATATCCCCGACCGAGTGGGCTCCAGGGAATCAAGCCGACGCCTTCGTTCTCACAGAGCGGAATCATCTCGCGTTCCTCCTCCCTGTAGGGTAGCGTGTAGTGGTTTTGCATCGAAACGAACGGATCCATTCCGAGGCGATCACAGGCGTGAATGATATCACCGAATTGGTACGCCCACATCGAACTCGCACCGAGATATCGGACCCTCCCCCTCCGGACGAGATCGGACATGGTACGCAGCGTCTCCTCGATGGGCGTCTGGTAGTCCCATCGGTGGATCTGATAGAGATCGACCGTGTCGATTCCAAGCCGGTCGAGGGACCCGGCGATCTCCGTTTCGATCGCTTTCCGTGAGAGACCGCTCCCGTTTGGGTCGGTCTCGTCCATCGTTTCCCCGACTTTCGTTCCGATAACCAGCTCGTCCCGATCGTATTCCTCGATCGCGTCCCCGAGGATCTGCTCGCTCTCACCGCTTGAGTACACATTGGCGGTATCGAAGAAGTTGATACCGAGTTCGATCGCTCGGTCAATGATCTCGTGGGCATCGTCCGGATCGAGCTTCCACGGATCGCTACTCCCGAAGGCGTCACACCCGAGACAGAGACGACTGACGTTCGTCCCCGTCTTTCCAAGGGTCGTGTATTCCATCGTCTACATATGTTAATAATTGTTGATAAATGTTCCTTCTTCGTCCACGCACAACCCGTTTCGTTCATGCACAACCCGTACGACGAGTCCAGCGAGGGACTTGTTCGGATGACAACATTGCCAGTATCGGATCCGATCAGTCACTCGGTATGAACGGGATAGGTCGTCTCTCACAGCCAGTCCGCGAGGCCATCCCGCATCTTTATGCCGGGTCGTGTGGACCCCGAAATGAATGTCAACGGAACCCACGATCACGTCCGTCGAGACCGGCCTCTACGGCATCCCGAACGAGGAGGCGCTCGAGGACGCGACACAGACGTTTGACGAACTCGAACTGATCACGGCGGTACTCGAGACGAGCGATGGCGACCGTGGCGTCGGGTTCACCTATACGATCGGCGAGGGAGGGTCGACGATCGAGCGGTTTCTGGCGGACGTGCTCGCCCCGCTCGTCGAGGGATCGCCGGTCGCGCCGCGATCGGTCTACCGCGACCTGCGCGCCGAGACGACCTTCGTCGGCAGGGAGGGGATCTCCGAGATCGCCATCGCCGCGATCGATACCGCGATGTGGGACCTGAAGGGCAAACGGACGGATCGCCCTCTCTATGACCTGCTCGGGGGCACACAAGAACACGTTCCTGCCTACGAAACCAACGGCGGATGGCTCCAGTTCGAGGAGGACCGACTTCGAGAGAACGCCCGACGCGTGGGTCGGGAGGGCTTTGCAGGCATGAAGATGAAGGTTGGACGCGGCCATGCGGAGGACGCCGACCGGATTCGCGCCGTTCACGAGGAACTGCCCGCCGACACGAACCTCTTCGTCGATGCGAACTGCTCGTTCAGCGTCGCGGAGGCTCGTCGATTCGTCAACGCTCTCGATCGTCCCATCGCGTGGCTCGAGGAGCCGCTCGAGAAGGGGGATTACGACGCCTATGCCGATCTCCGTGCCCAGGTCGACGTCCCGATCGCGCTCGGCGAGAACGTCTACAATACCACCCAGTTCAAACAGGTGCTCGCATCGGAGGCCGCCGATTTCCTCCAGCCGGACGTCGGGCGCGTCGGCGGGATCACGCCGTGGGTCACCGTCGCCGAGACGGCCGCGCTTTGGAATACCCCGGTCTCGCCGCATTACGTCGAACCGATCCACGTCCATCTCGCGGCCGCCTTCGGAAACGTTCCGTTCATCGAACACCACTCGACAGTTCTCAACGAAGTCGTCGAAACGCCGCTGGAACTGGAGGACGGTGGATTTCGTCCGCCCGAGGCACCCGGACACGGAATCGTCTTCGAGGGACTCGATCGATACGCCAAGCAGTGAGCGGTTCCT
>NZ_JBGUBC010000019.1:0-54875 GCF_041821145.1 Halopenitus sp. H-Gu1
GATTCGTCACGAGACAGCTGTCACCATCCATCCGTGGTGGTCGACGGAATGGTTACCCGTCACTCGATCTCGATTTGGGTGCCCTGCGCTACCGGCTCACTCTTGGGCATCCGGATCGTCAGGATACCGTTGTTGTAGGTGGCCGAGATCTCGTCCGCCTCGACGGCCTCCGGAAGTGGGATGGAACGAACCGCGGATGCATGGCGGCGCTCCCGTCGAATATACTTACCCTCCTCTTCTTCTTCTTCTTCCTCTTTTTCCTCGTGCTCGGCTTCGATCCGGAGCGTCCGATCGGTCACCCGAATGTCGATGTCATCCTCATCAAATCCGGGCAGCTCGGCAGTCAATACGAGCTCCTCGTCCTTGTCTTCGAGGTCGATCGTGACGGACGACGCCGCCGACGGTTCGATCCCGAACACGTCGCCGTTCCAGTGGCGGGCCATCGCTTCGAACTCCTCCTGCATGCGATCGAACGTCTGTATAAGTTCGTTTAATGGGGTCGTTGGTTTTGTCATATTGCAAACGTGGTTTCGACTCGAAACCAAATGAATGCTCCCGTATTTCCTACGCTATGGGAACATTCATGATATAGTTTTTATAATTGTGAAGGTTCGACCTGTCGACCGATCAGTAACAGACCGCCGACGAGCATCACGATCGCAAACGGGACCAAAAATCGGAAGCCGGTGCTGATCGTCGCACTGGCTTGGATGCCGATTACGAGAAGTATCGTCGGTCCACAGCACGCAGCGCCGGACAACAATGCCGGGATGCCGGCGAGGACGCCGGTCGAGGTCTCCAATCCACAGGCCCGGGGCTGAACCACGCCGAGATAGGTGAGTGCGAAGTTCGCCCCAACGAGACCGGCAAGGATCATGGCGACCAGCATATTGAGCGGTGACACCAGATACGTAATCGATCCGATGGAGACGACCGCGATAGCGTCGAACCGAAAGAACCCGACGTTGGCGAACGCTCGGGAGAAATCGTCGACGGTTCGAACTGTGAGTCCCCCCGGCTCGCCGCTAGCCACGGAGAGATCACCCACCGTGACGAGATACACTACGAGATAGCTGACTCCGACACCGAGGAACACGATCCGTGAATCCCAGCGTTTTGCTGCGATCTCGAGAGCCGCCGCAGTCCGACTCAGGACGCCCATTTCGTTTGCGATCGCGTTGGTGTGGCTGGTCTCAGGCATAGAGGGTGGTGTCAGGATAAAAACCGCTCCAGGCGAACCACATCGCGTCGAAGGCGAGCGTCCGTTCCAAGGGGAGCGCCTCCGGTGCGTACGTGTCTCCCGTACGATCTACGATCTGCCCGTCCCGATACTCGAACGGCTTGTCGTCCGGGTTCCGGTACACGTAGCCCGTGTCGAGATCCGGTTCGTAGGTTGCCACCACGGATGTCCCGCCGAGGCTGCCTTCGATGAGTTGTGCGTTCCTGAGCGTGTTCTTCTCGAAGGCGGCCGCCCCATCCGTAGTTCGCGTCCCGATAACGACCGTCTTGGGCTGGAGGCGGTCGTCCTCGGAGAACGCCGAAAACATGGGAGACGATCCCGGCGAATAGTATCCCTCTCGCGGGGTGTACGACCCGTACGGGTCTCGATCGTAGTTCCTCGCGTGGCCGGTCTCTCGGGAGAGAACCTGGGTATCGGGATGTGTACTCGACCAACGGTTCCACGTCGTCCAAATGACTCGAAACTCCTGCAGCGAGTGATTCGGCGGCTCCTCGTTCCACGGGCCGGGAATCGCGGTTGCGAGTACTTGCGGCCACCAGGTTTCGGTAGCCCTGTCGTACATGATCAGGTTGTTGTTCACGAGCCGTCCGGACACGCCAAACGTCGTGTCACCGCGTTTGAATCCCATGGCGGTACCGGTCAACGGACAATAGGTGACGCTAACCGGAGTGTCATCGACGACGTCGTTACAGATCTCGTGTAAGACGAGAATTGACTGCGGGTACGCCTTCGCCTCGTGTTCCGTTGCAAGTCCGAATACCGGATCACCCGGATCCAGTCCACTCGAAGCCTCGTCTGCGGAGATAAATGTCGGGTCATCGATCGACGGAATGCCGTCTTTCGGTGGACCACCGGAAACCGCGTTGTCCCGCAACGAAGACGGCTCCATCGGAAGCGGGAGTCGTTCATCCGTTGATGGTGGTCCTGTCCCGCTCGTATCCGATCGGTCGGTCGATTTGCCGTTTTCTTCGGTCGATTCGCCATCTTCCTCGGTTGATTCGGTCGTCGACGTATCCTTGGCGCCGTCGGTTCGTCTCCCGCCGACGCATCCGGAGAGGGTTGCGACTCCGACACCGGCAAGGACGCTCCGACGTGTCACGAGTCGCGGCATACCCCAGTATTGGTCGTAGACGGGCAAAAGCACTCCCTAACCCCCACGTAACCGGGGAGACGCTCTTCCGTCCGCCTCGGGGCGATCGACGGTCAGTTTCGATCGGTTTCGGGTAGTGATCGACAGTCAGTTCAGATCACGAAAGCGAGTACCGTCGGAGTCGGAATCCGTCCTCAAGAACAGCTGGTTACAAATCCCGGCATCGGTTCGGCGCGTCCGCATCGCTATCGAAGCCGCTGTGGCACGTTTACGTGGCCAGCGCAGGCTGACTTCCGTCTCTTCGATCGATCGGATCGCATGCTCCACGATGTTTCAATCCGCGTTAGTAAACTGAAGCACACCTCCGCTCTGGGTAGTCAAATCCGCTCGATTACGACGGGAATCGATCGTCGTTCCACACTCGGGACACTCGTAGTCGAGAGAGTCGGTACGCACTTCGATGATCCAGTTCCCGTTAATACGACTCGCGTGATTGCAATTGGTACAGTACAGCGTCGCCTTCTGGGACGGCTGCCGCTCAGAGAGGGTTTTGGAGGAAACCATTTGCATATATACTATTCGGATGGGTATAACGATGTTGTTCTCCCCCCGGCTACGATCGGGAAGGCGAGGAAAACGGCCGTTACCACTCCCTCACTCGTTTCGGGTTAGTGCTACAACTGGTCGGTCCGAGTTGATCATAATGGACTGTGAGATGCTTCCAAATATGGCCTTCCCGATGGGGCTCCGCTTTCGCCCGCCGACGACGATATATCGAGCGTCGATTCGATCCGCTTCCTCGATGATCTCGGTTTCCGGATCGCCGACCCTTCCTTTAACGGCGATGTCGGCACGTTGCTCCTCGGATAGCGTTCGTTCGACGCATCTCTCAGCGACGCCTGCCGCGTCATCAGTTGCATCTTCGAGGTCGTAGTCCGAGAGGCTCTCTTCGGACATCGCGTATCTGAACCCGGCCTCTTGGCTCCCGCCTGGAACCACGACCGGTGTCGTGACGTCGGAACTCTCACGAAGTTCCTCGAACTGATCCTGTTCCATCACGTGGAGGGCAACGAGCTCCTCGTCGTATGCCTCCGCGAGTTCGTGTCCGACCTCTACAACCTCATCTCGTTCGTGTTCGCCACCGATTGCTGCAAGTATCGTCATGGCTATGTATTCCCCTGGTGATGTAATAAATCATATCCCCAGTTCCCACATTCCAATTACCGCCGGCGGCTTTCGTTCACCCGATCCACACCGTCGAAAAGGCGTCGAAGAAGTCCTCATCGGTTGCCACGAGCGCGTGTGTCACCCGCAGATCCTGCGCTCGGGTGGCCACGTCGTCGACGAACTCGTCGACGCGGCTGCGATACTGCTTGGCGAGCCGTCCGCCGAAGTACGTTCGTCGAGTTAAATCCGTCTCGATGTCCTCGAAGATGGTGTCCCCGCCGACCTCCGGATCGAGTTCAGTCGGGGAAAGCACCTGTATGAGAACCACCTCGTTGCGAGCCAGCGACGCCACGCCCGTCTCCAATCCGTCGATATCGCCGATGCAGTCGGTTACGACGACCACGAGGGACCGTGATCGGATCGACGCCGCGTACGCCTCGAATGCTGTCTGGAAGTCCGTTCCGCCAGTTGGGGTCGTCCCGTTGAGTCGATCGATCAGCGCCAACACCTCCCCGCGAGTCGATTTTCCGGTGTCGATGCGTTCTGCACGCTCGGTAAACAGGGAAAACCGGAAGTCGTCGTGTTCCTCGGCGGTGAGGTATGCATAGCCGAGGCCGAGTTTCGCTCCGAACTCGAATTTGTGCTGGTTGCCCTCGCCGAAATCCATTGATGCGCTCGCGTCCAACAGGACGTGGACCGTCAGATTGCGCTCTTCTTCGAACTGCTTGATAAAGAACTCCTCCGTGCGAGCGTAGAGGCGCCAATCGACGAGGCGGGTGTCGTCGCCCGGTGAGTAGCGGCGGTAATCGCTGAAGGTCAATCCCTCGCCGACGCTTGGCGACTCCCGTTCGCCCTTCTTGGTCGACGTAGTTCGCTGATCCAGCGTCTCGAACCGATCGAGTTCGTCGAGGAAGTCGGGATCGATGGTCATATCTCGGTCAGCAGATCGGCGATTACGTCATCGGTCGTTACCCCTTCACGCTCCGCCCGGAAGTCGAGCAGAATTCGATGACGGAGCACCGGTGGGGCCATCGACTCCACGTCCTCCCACGAAACGTGGTTTCGACCGTGCAGGAATGCGCGTGCCTTCGCCGTAAGGACGAGACCCATGCTTGCCCGAGGACTCGCACCGAACTCGACGGTCTCCGCCTCGCGGGTCGCTCGAACGAGACGGATCGCCCGGTCACGAACGTCGTCGGCGATGGGCATCTCGCGGACGAGCGACTGTATCTCCGTTAGTTCCGCCCGTGTGAGCACCTTCTCCACTTCCTGAGCCGTTTCGCCTCCGGTATAGAGGGTCACGATGTCGCGTTCCTCCTCGTAGGCGGGATAGTCGAGAACGAGTTTCAGGAGAAAGCGGTCCGTCTGTGCCTCGGGGAGCGGATAGGTCCCCTCCTGATCGATCGGATTCTGAGTAGCCAGCACGAAGAAGGGACGCGGGAGGTCGTAGGTCTCGCCTGCGGCGGTTACCTGTTTTTCCTGCATCGCTTCCAACAGAGCGGCCTGCGTCTTCGGGGTCGCACGATTGATCTCGTCGGCCAGAACGACGTTCGCGAAGATCGGCCCCTTCTCGAAGACGAACTCCCGGTTGCCCTCCGATTCGCGGATGATCTCCGTCCCCGTGATATCCGAAGGCATCAGATCCGGCGTATTCTGTACCCGTGAGAAGTCCAGATCGGTCACGTCCGCGACCGTGCGTACCATCGTGGTCTTCCCTAACCCCGGGTTGCTCTCCAGCAGAGCGTTGCCGTCCGCAAGGATACAGACCAGAAGGCGTTCGAGCACCTCACGTTGCCCGATGATGCGTTTGCCAACCTCCTCGCGCACCCGGTCGAGCCGTTGCTGCAACGCGTCGACGTCCGATGTCTGTTCGCTCATGACTCCTCGCTTTCCTCCCGGATTCGGAGGTTGTACTCGCGGATCAGTTCCGCGTCTTCGAGGCGTTCCCGCTCGTCAAAGCCCGCACGCTGTGTCTCAATCGTCGTCGAGTCGTCGAAGCCGCTGTTGTCGTAGGCCGCCGCCGAATCAGCATCAGTCCCGGCCTCGCTCCCCGATCCGCTGGTGTCGATTGTCGCATCCAGTTCCTGCTCACCGGCCGGAACGTCCTCCGGCTCGCCCAGGATCGACGATCCGTTCTGGAGTCCACCGTACTCCGATTCGATGCCCCCCTGCGTGTCGCCGTTTTGGGATCCGTCCATGCCGGTCAACGACACGTCGACGACGGCGAGTTGGATCGTCGCGACGCTGACAACCGCGACGACGAGGATCGTCACCGTCACCCGTCGGAGGTCCAGCAGACCGACGCTCGATGCGTCCTTGAGATCGTCCAGAACGTCCTCATAGAGGCGACGGGCCATTCGGGACCGTCCCCCATGATCCACGACGTCCCGTGCGGTCCGGAGCGCCTCGTTCAGGTCGGGGTTGGCGCTTTCGAACTGCTCGACGAGCGGGCGGTGGCTCCGCCACGCCACCTCGACCACGAGGACGACGCCGCCCACGGCAACACCGAGGACCGCACCGGTCGTTACCGTCGGATCCGCGAGCGGCAGTCCCACCGCTTGAAGCGCGTTGAGCACCGCCTCCGGGATCGGAAGTCGCGCGGGGAGACCGGGGACGCCCGTGACCGTCGCCGCGAGATTCACGAGTAACGTTGCGAGGCTCGCATCGATGACGGCGTAGATGGCGGCCACCTTCCATCCTTCGCGCCGGATCTCGACGAGCGCGCGGCGGATCTTGCGCTCAGCCGGTGGCGGATCGCGGTCGGGGTTGTCATCGGGTGGTGTCGTCTCCGACATGGGTTCAGTTCTCCAACAGTAGTCGGTTCATCAACATTGGTCAGTTCTCCCACATTGGCTTAGTTACACTCCGGCGGTGGGTCATCGAACCGCGAGCACACCGATTGAAGGTCGTTTTCGGTCTCGCGGAGGTCGTTGCGAAGGCGGTCGTTTTCTTCCCGGAGATTCGCGTTTTTCCGTTCCAGATCGTTGACCTCGGACTCGAGTTGCGAGACCTCTTCGTTCAGGTCCTCGACGTCCGACTGCAGTTCGTTCCGCTCGTCCCGAAGCTCCCGGTTCTCGGATTCGAGGGTCCCCACTTCGGATCGGAGCTCGGCGTTCCGGGATTCCAGCGCGTTCACCCGGTTCTCCAGGGATCGAACCTCCTCCTGGGCGGCCTCCAGTTCCTCCTCCGTCGACGCGAGTTCGGCCTGTGTCTCGTCCAGTTGTCCTTCCGTCTCCTCAAGGTCTTCCGACACCTGACTGACGTCGCTTCGGGTGGTGCTGAGGCTCTCGTTGAGTTCCTGCAGTCGCTGGCGCGTCTCCTGTAAGTCCCGTTCCGTCGTCTGCAACTCCTCCTGGAGACGATCGTTCTCTTGGCGGAGTTGGGTGTTCTCCGCGTCGAGTTCCTCGACTGACTCCTGATAGTACAACGTTGCGCCGGCGGTGCCGGCCATGGACAGACAGATCAGGAGGGCGAGGGTGAGGTTGATGGACCGGCCGATGAGGCTCATGGGAGACCGCTCTCCGTTTGTGTACGTCCTTTGTACACTTGAAGCCGCCGGACGATCACCTCTGCGAGAAAGACGAGGAGTGCGGCAGTCAACAGCGCCCAGTCCCACGACTGTCGAACGTCGCGGACCCGGGTCGACTGTTGACGGGCGAACGTCGCGATCTCGGTGGCCTCGTCCTCCTCAAACTGCCGACCGTCCGTCGTCCGCACGGCCTCAGTGAGCGCTGGCGACGTGCCAAAGCCGGCGTACTCCGCGGGATAATTCGCGGCATAGGTCGCGCCGGCGACCGTCTCGAAGCCGGGTGTCGTGGGCGTGACCGTGGCCCGGTAGACGCCCTCATCAGTGGCGCTAAAGGAGAGATCGGTCCCGCTCGGCGGCGACGATCCGCGGTAGATGATCGTCGTCGGTTCGCTGACCCTCGTATCCGACACGTCGGTGACGCCAGTCGCCTTGCGCTCCGGATCGCCGATGGCGTAGTTGGCTGACTTGGTGACGAGCAGGGAGTCCGGCTGACCGAGCAGCCCATCGAGCCCGCCGTCTTCTCCATAGGTCGTGATGGTTGTGACCCGTCCGAGACCGTATCGCCACGAGGCGACGGCTGGAGTTCCGTCCGCCCCGGCGACGAGGAAGTCCGCGCCCGGCCGGATCGAGACGTCGTTTACCTGACCGGGGTCGGATTCGAGGGCCACTCCGTTGGTGATGAAGTGACCTGAGTCGACGACCGTGAGGCCATCGCCCTCGAACTGTCGACTGCCGCCGCCAAAGAGCAGGCGAAGTCGGTCGGTCTCGTCGGCGCGGAAGTAGTTGCCGCCGGATTCGTCGGCGACCCGTCTGAGAACTCCCTCGTTGACGTTTTCTCCCGCCGCGACGGCGATCACACGAATACCTTGCCGACCGAGGGAGTTAGCGACCACCGCCGACCGACTCTTGGTGTCGCGACCGTCGCTGACGAGGATGATCGTCCCGCGTTGGTCCCCGAGCATCTCCTCAGCACCACGGAGTCCATTCGCGATGTCCGTCGCGCCGCCGGCCTGCAGGCGGCGGATCCGATCCTCGGTTTCCCCGCGACCCTCACTCAACGGAACGGGATCGGAAACACGGTAGGCCTCATGGTTGAACCCGACGACACCGACGGTGTTCTCGTCGCCGAGTTGCGAGAGGGCGTCCAGCACCACGGCCTTCTGGATCCGCATTCCGTCGCCGGCGCTCTCGGAGACGTCGATCAGGAGCACGATCCGCGCGCTCCCCTGCGTCGACTCGCCGAGTGTAACCGGGAGCATCGAGGCGACCGAGGAGTTGTCGTAGTTACCGTTCTCGAAACCGTTGGGACCGCCGACCATCAGCAGACCGTTACCATCGATGACGAACCGCTGGAGTTCATCGACGTTCCCCAGGTCCTCGGCAGCGACGTTCTGGACGACGACCGCGTAGTACGGATCGAGATCTGCGGGAACCGACTCGGCGGTCTCCACGTCGTACAGCTGGCCCAGATACTCCTGGAGGGGGTATTCGCCACGGGAGACGTACAGCACTCGGGGTCGGTCGACGACTCGGATGGTCTTTCGCGCCACGTCGTTGATCTCGAACGTGTCCTCGCCGTCGAGTTCGGCGGTGATCCGATGGCTTCCCGTATCCTCGAACGTGTGGGCGACGGCGACGCTCCCGGTCCCGTCGTCGATCCGATCGCTGGCGACGGGTTGGCCGTCGACGGAAACGGTCACTCCCACCGGATCGGTGGCTTGCACTCCCGAAACCTGCACCAGAAACTGACTTTCGACGCCGGTGCTCGCCTTGCTCGGCCCGGCGAGAGTGACGTACCGTTCGGTTTGGGTGGGGTGGGGCGAGACGGTGCTGATCGTGGCGTTGAGAGATCTGGCGTACTCCGCCGTTTCGGCGAGGCTTTGCCCACCGGTGACTTGTCCGTCGGAAACGACGACGACGGAGCCGTTCTCGCGGAGATTGGCGGCGATGCCGTCCCCGACCCGGGAGTCAGTTCCCTGTGCGATCGTGGAGACGGTCGTCGGGACGCCCTCCGCCTCGATGTCGTCGGCGAGATCATCGGCGACGGCTGGCGAGACGTCCGTGCTGTTCGAGCGGTCGACCAGTACCGACACACTCGGATCGCCTTGCGTCTCCATCGTGACCACAGTGAACGGACCGGCGGCCGCGACGACGACCAGCGTCGCGACGACGATCCGCGAGGCGAGCAGGAGTTGTCGGCTCCGAGCGGAAGCCGTCCCCGATGCCCGATAACGGACCAGCAGGCCGAGGGCGAGAACGGCAAGCGGTAACGCTACGAGAACGATCGGTCGTTCCAGACCGACGACAGTTTCCCCGATCGTCGTCCGGACCGACAGAAGAACCCACATTAGAGATCACCTCGACGGCGGAGATACGCCACTTCACCGACGACGATGAGAAGTGCTGCCAGCGCGACCAGCGGCGTCAGCGAGAGCGGAACCTGCCGATCCTCCTCACGCGCCCGGATGCCGGTCTCCGCGGTCCGGTCGTCGAGCGGCGTGGCATCCACGTCGGACTCGGTATTGCTGTACAGCGAGACGCCGATCCGTCGTTCGTCGTCACCGACGACGTAGAAGCCGGTTCGATCGAGCGGGATGGTGCGAGCCGAGACGGTGCCGTCGGGCGTCCGAACGTCCGTCGCGTTGGCGAACTGGAGGCGGGATCCCGTTTCGCGGTTCAACGAGTCCAGCGACTCGCGCCCGGCCAGATGGAAGACCGCTCGCTTCCAGAAGACGGGATACTGGTAGTTGAACCGGAAGGGGTCGGCGGTGGCGACGTACCCGTAATAGAGTACCCGTCCCGATCCCTGCCGGTCGGTCGCCACGAGGGGCGCACCGTCCGTGGTACGAACCAGTGCGGTTCCCGAGCGGAGCGACCCTTGGAGGTATTCCTCCGGCGGCGGGAAGTCGATACCACGAGTGAGTTCGTCGTTCTCCACGCGGCCGATCGACGGATTGGTTCCGACGCCGTCGGGCGAGATGAGAAGGAGATCACCGTAGCCGTCCGGCGGGTCGTCCTGCGCCAGTATGCCGACGCCACCGCCCGCTTTGAGGAGGTTCCGACCGGCTTCGACGTTGCCTCGAAGGAGGCGATCGGACTCCAGATCGCTGTAGAGGATCACGTCGTAGTCGTCCTTGACGGTCGTCGGCGGGGAATCAACCGTGAGTTGCACTTCGTCCACCACGGAGAGCGCGGTCGTGAGATGCCGATCCTGGTCGTTAGTCAAAAGCAGTACGTCCACGGTCGGATCCGACGGAGCAGCGACGTATGCCGTGTCGTCGGTCGGAAATGAGTCACCGGGAGTTACTCGTGCGTCGCCGCCGCCGGCCGGAACCGTGAACTCGACCCGTTCGACACCGCCGGGATCGAGCGCGATCGATCGGGTGCGGTCATCGAGCGTCACCGATCGCGTCGCCCGTTCATCACCGAAGTTCTTCACAGCAAGCGTGACGTTTGGTCCCGAAAAGGAGCGATCCACGATTCCGACGTTATCGTCACCACCGCCGTCGAACTGCCGGAGGTCGACTCGAAGATCGCGGGCACGCGCCGACTGCACGTCGTCGCTCCACCCCGTGTCGTCAGCAAAGTCGCTGAAGACGACGATACGAGCGTCCTCGCCGGCGATTGAGGCTGCCTGTGAGATGGCTGCACCGAGGTCGGTCGGTGCGTCGGTGACCGCAAGACCTTCGAGCGTCGTAGTCACTTCGTCGGCGCCGCCGGTGCGGAGTGCGATCCGACTCTCGCTCCCCGCGAAGACGACGGAGTTGGTTCCGGTGGTCGACTCGCTGGCTGCCGCGACGGCCGCATCAAATCGCGTTCCGTCGCCGGTTTCGACTCCCATACTCGCGCTCCCGTCGAGGACGATGACCGTCTCCTCGACGGTCCGACTCTCCGAGACGGACATGTACGGCCCCGCAAGTGACACGGCAAGAGCGATCAATACGAGCAGTTGCAATACCAGGAGGACGTTCCGATTGAGCCGTTCAAGCAGAGGGTTCGACGCGTCTTCGCCGGCTTCATCGAGAAGGAATCTGAGAGTCGGCAGTTCCACCCGGCGGGGATCGGGTTGGACGAGATAGAGGAGAATGACGGGGATAACCGCGAGCAGGGCGACAAGCCCCAGCGGTGTGAGAAACACGTCGGAGAGGGCCATGCTCTTCAACAGGGTGTCATTTCCTATCCCTCTTTCGACGATCGAGAGATCGCCTCGTTCGGGACGGACGGAGTCGAACTCCGCGAGACCACCCTTCGAAGAGCGAAACGATCAGTGATGATGGTGGTGATCACCGCTATCGCCCCGGGTGAAATGCCCGGAGAAGGCGCGCTGGACGACTTCGGGGAGTGCGGGATGGATATGGATGGCGTTTCGAATGTCCGCTACGGTCCCGGTCCCCGATTTCATCGCGACGACGACTTCCTGAATCAACGAGGACGCTTCCGGTCCAATGATGTGACAGCCGAGAATCTCACCGTCCAGATCGATAAGCACCTTCACGAAGCCCTCGGCTTTCATTGCATCTCCGCGGGCGGTGTCCTCGTAGCGGTACGTATTCATCGCGTACTCGCGATCCTGGTCGCGGAGTTCCGATTCGGATGCACCGACGCCTGCAACCTCGGGTGAGGCGAAGACGGCGAAGGGCATTGCACTGTAGTCGACCGGCTGTTGGTCACTACCGAACAGATTCCGTACCACGGCTCGTGCTTCGTGGTTGGCGCTGTGTTTCAGTAGATATTCGCCGACGATGTCGCCGAGCGCCCAGACGTCGTCGGCCGTCGTCCGCAGGTATTCGTCAGTCTTGATATATCCGTGATCGTCCGTTTCGACGCCAGTTGCGTCGAGATTTAGTGTATCGGTGTTTGGGGTTCGTCCCGCTGCGATGAGCAACTCATCACCGGTTACTGTGACGGGCGTCTCGTCCTCGACGATACCGCCGTCCGCTCCGTATTCGTACTGTTGCGCCTCGACGGTTACGGAGCCATCGTCCTGCGAGACGGCCGTGGCTGCATGTCCCGTGTGCACGGTGAACCGCTCGGCATATCGGTCGGTGAACGCCTCGGCGACCTCCTCGTCGGCCTCCGGGAGGAGATGCGGTCGGCGGCCGATGATCGTCACGTCGCTCCCGAACGTTCCGAAGAAGTGGCCGAGCTCGGCCGCGATGTATCCACCGCCGACAACGACGAGGTGATCGGGTTGCGTCTCCAACTGGAGGGCTTCGGTGCTCGTCAGGTAGTCCACCGCTCCGATCCCGTCGATATCGGGAATCGAGGGACGGGTTCCGGCCGCGATCAAAACCGTCTCTGCTCGGAGACGCGCCCCATCGTCTTCGCCGCCGGATATCTCGACGGTCCGCTCGTCGACGAATCGAGCTTCTCCTTCGAACAGCTCGTGTCGTGAGGACGAGCGTAATCCGTGGCGGATCGACTCCGAATCGGATTCGACCTCCTCGTTGACTTCCCGAACGATATCCGCAAAAGAGACGTCAGTGACCTCCGCGTCGATGTGAAACTCGTCGGCACGCTCGATCGTTTCCAGAACGTCGGCGTGATACAACAGCAGTTTCGACGGGATACATCCCCGGTTGAGACACGTGCCGCCGAGCGGTCCTTTTTCGACCACGGCGACGGACTGTCCCTGATTCGCCGCAACGTTCGCCACGTCGAGACCGGAGCCTGTCCCGATAACCAGAAAGTCGAACTCGTCCATGAATCGTGGTAGGATTGCCCGGCTTATGAAACTCGGAGATACTCCACGGTAATGGCCGTGGGACTATTCGTGGTCGCCACGATATCGTGTCGACCGAACGCGGGATCGTTGAGAGATGGGAGGGACTCCGTCGACGAGGACATTGTGAACGCTCAGACGACGCCGGACGACGGCATTCGATCACATCCGCTCGGTACCGGGAGCCGAATTCCCATCGCGAGTCATGATGAGCCCGCTACCGAGCATGAGGATCGCAAGGGCGACCATTCCTGCATCCCAGCCCATTCCGGTCGTCATCGCACTCCCGCCCATTCCCGTGCTCATTCCCATTCCGCTGCCGTCAGCCATCAGTCCCGTTCCGAGGAGCATCTGATTGAGGAGCATCACCACCGCATAGGCGATCATGAGCGGACCACTGACACTGTCGAGTCGCTCCGCGTAGTCCGTCAGAAGGATACCACCGTGGACGAGTACGATGACTCCGAGCACGCCCATGAGCCAACTGCTCGTCACCAGTTGTGACGCCATGGATGCACTCCATAGTGAGTACAGTCCCGATACGAAGGCTATCGACGCACCGTATAGCCGGGTGTTTGAAACCATCGTGGGAAGACAGGGTCACTAGGTGTCAATAAACCTCGGGGCCAACTCCCGAAGCATTCGCCGTGTCCCACGTGCTATCGAGGCGTTTGACGCAGAACGTATCGACGTGTCAAAGGACCTCCCGGCTCATTCGGGGGTTCGAACCCACTCCTCGAGAGTAAACTCCTCGTAGGATACCTGATCGATTCGGTTCCAGTTCGCAGTCTGCCACTCGGGGAAGTATGCGTCCCCGTCGTACGTGCCCGGGATTCGACTCAGCACCATCCGGTCGACGACGGGATGAAAGAGGCCGTAGATGACTGCCCCACCGATCACGTAGCCCCGATCCGCTTCGAGGGATTCGACTGCCGTGATTGCCTCATCGACGTTCGAGGCGTGAGAGGCCGACGCAACGTCATACTCACGCTCGGAACGACTCAATACGATCTGCGCGGTTCCCGGGAGGTCCTCACGCATCGCGTCGAACGTAACCCGTCCCAGAATCACGGGCGAGTCCGCGATCCGGTCCCGATACTGCCGTCTATCCGCTGGAATACTTGGCCACGGGAGCTCTCCATCGCGCCCGATCACGCCGTTTGCTGCCACCGCAGCGACCGTGACGAGTTCCATCTTATCCGTCTTTAGGGTGCGGTCCATCTTGAACCCATGGCGCGCTCCCGTTACGCTCGCTCTCTTTGGCGACCGGAGGATGATTCCAGTCTCGGAGTGAGCGAACGGTAACTCCGTCACTGTCCACGGACGAAAGCTTATACTGGACCCTCGATTCCCACGTTATATGAGCGCCGGCCACGGTGCGCGACTCCTCGCGCTTCGATGCGATGCGCTCGCAGGACGATCGAGCGACGCGATCGTGGACCTGGTGGACTATTTCGACCCGGATCTCGTCTACATCGTTCGCGAGAAGACGAATATGCGGGTGGTGACGCGGATCCGACGCCACTGCGACCAGCCGGTCATCCATTCTCGAAACGGCCCGGACACGATACGGACGGAGACGGTTGGCGACGTGTCTTTCGCGTTTATTCCGGCTACCGATTTCATCGATGGGGCATCGACCGCCGGCGACGCCGTTCCCGACCCCGTTGATTTCGTCGCCGCTGATGATCTGGAGATGACGCCCGACGCCGTCTCGATGGATGCGGCACTCGACGGCCTCGACGATATTGCTCGCCATCAAGCCCGGACGGAGGGAGCGACGACATACCTCTCCGGTTCGCTGGAGGCGAGTTACGACTACGTCTGGCGGGCAACCCCGGACGGAACCACGGTCAGACTACCGGTTCGAGGTATCGCCCCCCTTCGCCGTTCGGGTGCTCCTGAGATCGCGTGTCTCAGTTGTGACGCGGAGGGGCGAGTCGCGGTCACGTCCGTCCCGTCCGACCGATTCGGCCTTCAGGCAGTGACCGGGGTCGGGACCACGATGGCACACCGACTCAAGGAGAACGGGTATGAGACGCGGTCGGACATCGCTCGGACGGCCGAAGCGGAACTCCGGACGATACGCGGCGTGGGGAAGTCGACGGCGCGGACGATACGAGGGAGTGCCCGCGCACTGGCTGAGGGACGTGTCATCCGGCAGACCGACGCATCCGTCCCCGCTGGGGAGTATACACCGTTGTTCGTCGATATCGAGACGGATGGGTTGAGTCCGACGATCATCTGGCTCATCGGAGTGTACGACCCGACACGTGACGAGTACACGGATTTCGTCGATACAACTCCATCACACGATGAACCGGGACACGCGACACGAGACTTCGTTTCCTGGCTCGCTTCCGAGTATGAGCGACCGTCGCTCATCACGTGGAACGGCCACCAGTTCGACTACAAACACCTCAGCCGATTCATCGCCGGTTACGCGTCCGACTACTCGGAGTACTGGGGAGAGTCCGTATTCGAATACGACCTCTACGACTGGGCGGTGCGGAAGGGGAACGCGATTCTCCCGGGGCGGACGAACCGGCTCGAGGACGTCGCCGAGGCAGTGGGTCGCGATCGCGATGCGACTGCAGCAGCCGTCGACGGCAAAACCCTCGCCCGCACCGTTCAACGTGTACTCCAGTCGCCGGATCGGGCCGGGGAGGTGGACTGGAACGCAGCGCGAGCGTACTGTGAGGCGGATGTCCGTGAACTCGCAGCGGTCTACGATGCGATCGTCGAGGCGACACCGGGGCGTGAACGCGCCGATGTACCGACGGACGGAACGACCACTCAAACCGGATTATTGGACTTTTGAACATGCCGATAGATGACATCGAAACTGACGTCCTCGCAGTAACGGGAGCGGACCTCGAAACGACGTATCCGAATAGCCGATATCAGGGGCAAATTCACGACCGGTTCGAGCTTCCGGCACGAGACGAACGATGCGTCCCCGCGAGTGGGACGCTTCCACCGGAACTCGCGAGGAAACTCGAGTTCGATCCCTGGTGCCACCAGGCGGAGGCACTCGACGCGCTCGCGAACGATGAAAACGTCTGCGTTGCAACGAGTACCGCCTCCGGAAAGACGTACGTCTATGCCCTTCACATCGCCCGCCAGTATCTCGCCGATCCGGATACTCGGGCGTTGATCGTGTACCCCACGAAAGCACTCAGTCGGGATCAGGAACGGGAACTCAACGACCTCCTTCGCAACACCCTCGGGCTCGATATCACGATCGGCGTCTACGACGGCGACACGAAATCCGAAGCGAAATCGCGAATCCGTGAGAACGCCACCGTCGTCATCACCAATTTCGTCGGGTTGAACCAGTACCTCGAGAGCCATCACCTCTGGGCGGATTTCCATTCGAACTGTTCGCTGGTCGTGATCGACGAAGCCCATATGTGGACGGGGCTCAGCGGGATGCACGTTGCCTGGATCCTTCGGCGCGCCCGGCGAATCATCGATTGGTACGGTGGCGATCCACAGTACGTCCTGACGACCGCGACGATCGGGAATCCCTCCGATCATGCTCGTGCACTGACCGGTGAGCCCGCAACGGTCGTCGACGACGATGGCTCGCCGAGCGGGCGTCGGGATCTCGTGTTCTGGGATCCGCCGATGAGTGGGAACGAAGCGTCCGGCGAGCGAGGTGCCGATATCGATCCGGCTCCACTAACCAAGCGTCCGGCGAGCGTCGAAGCCCCCGAGGTCTGGGCGCACCTGTGTCACAACGACGTCCAATCCCTCCTGTTTTGTGGATCGCGGAAGCTCACGGAGTTGGCCGTGGATCGTGCAACCTCGTTTTTGCGGAGCACGGATCTATCGGCACCCGGAGCGACGGATCTCGAAGCCTACAACGCAGGTCACGGCAAGAAATCACGTCGATCTACCGAACACCGTCTCAAAAAAGGCATTCTCGACGGCGTCGCCACCACGAGCGCGCTGGAGGTCGGAATCAACGTCGGTGGCGTTGATGGAACCGTGTTGATGGGGTATCCCGGTTCTCGTCAATCGTTTTGGCAGCGGCTGGGCCGGTCGGGGCGTGACACGCGGGATGCACTGTCCGTGTTCGTTCCGAGCCATTCGACACTCGATCAGTATATCCTCCATCACCCGGAATACGTTCTTGAAGAGGACCACGAGAGCGCCGTCGTCGATCTGGAGAACAATCCCGTCTACCTCCAACATATCAACTGTGCAGCCCAGGAATTACCGCTCACTCGATCGGATGCAGACCGGTTCGGTGGAGAAGAGCGGTTAGAGCGGGCCGTTGAGTATGGACATCGAATGGGCGATCTCGACGGATCACTTGCGGGAGGGGTCATGTACGCACACCGCGACCGCCCACAGGACGACATCAGCCTGTACGCCTCCGGTGGGAACACCTTCGACGTCCGACTTGCGGGCGATGACACGATCGATCACCAGCCGATCGGTCGTGATCGGGCCTATCGGGATTATCACGAGGGAGCGACCGTTCTCTATCAGGGGGCCCAATACCAGGTGACCGACCTTCGCGAGGATCTCCCACAACCGTATATCGAACTCGAGCAGGTCGACGTCGGGTACTACACGCAGTCACAGGGCCAGGTCCACATCTACGATACCGACAGTCGCGAATCACGTGACGTCGGCTCCTTCAAGCTCAACTGGGGGTATGGGACGGTCTCCATCCACTACAGTACCTACCTCAAACGCGAGTTGGACTCGGGTGACGTGCGTGAGATCGGTCTTGAAACGGACCTCCCGCCACTCGAAATGCGAACGCAACTGTGCTGGGCGGAAGTTCCCGACGATTTCGAACGAGCGATGTACAACAAACACAGCGACTACCATAACCCCGAGTGTGTGGACCTTCCGTCACGGCTGCACGGCTATCTCGGCGGCATTCACGCCGTCGAACATGCGATGATCGCCGTCTCTCCACTCGAGTTACGAGTCGACGCCGACGATCTGGGGGGACTCGCCACCAATCGACTCCCGGAGGATCCGGAGACGAGTGGCTGGTTCATCTACGACGGGATCGAAGGCGGACTCGGATTCTCCCGAAGTATCTACGACGAGTTCGAAGCGGTCGCAAAGCGAGCTCACGACTTGATCGTGGATTGTCCCTGCGGTCGGGTGGGTGGCTGTCCGGCGTGCACGATGGACGATCGCTGTGGCAACGACAACAAGCCGCTTTACTCGCCAGCCGCGACGGACGTCCTGGCTCGTCTTCTCGGCGAGATCGACGACGACGAAGTAACTGCATATCTCCCTACCCACGAAGACGAGATGAAGAGCCACCAGGGAGACGAACTGGAGGGACGGGAGGAACCGCGACCTCCAGCGTCGATCTCGTGAAGCCAGCGATTGAGGCGGTCGAGGACGCCGATCTCGACGGGCGGACCGCAGGTCGGCCATTCGACGAACGCTGATCGGGTATCCTCACGAGGCACCAGGTGAAGTCACGTAAACTCATGTAGCTGGACGGTTCTATCCCGCAATACGAATCGTGTCGGACCGACGGATCTCGATCGAGTCGTATATTCTACTCGGGCTTGCCAGCCTCGGCTACTTTCTGTTCATGTTTTCGTGGTTCTCACTCGCCGCGTACCTCGTTCCGATCGTCGAAGAGCTGGGACTGTCCAGCACACAGGCCGGCGTCGTTACTGGTGCCGTCCAACTCAGCTATATTCCCCTGGCGCTCGTCTCCGGACTCGTGATCGACCGACTGGGGTCACGAACGTCCCTCGGAGTCGGGCTTTTCGTGATCGGGAGCGCCCACATCGGTCGGGGACTTTCAGCCGGGTTCACGACCATCCTCCTTTCCACCCTGCTTCTTGGCGTCGGCGGAACCGCCATCACGTTCGGGCTGCCCAAGCTTGTTTCGGAACTCTTCCCGCCCGAACGGTCGGGGACGATGTCGTCAGTGTACATCGTCGGCTCGACGCTCGGAAGCGCTACCGTCTTCGCCGTCGCGCGCCCGCTTGTCGGACCACTCGCCGGGGGCTGGCGTCCGTTCTTCGTTTATACCGGCGTGGTCGTTGCCGGGTTCGCGGCGGTCTGGTCCGTCGTCTCCTGGTACCTGTGGGGACGCATCGAGTGGTTCCCCGACTCGGCCGACGACCAGTCCTTCTCGCTGGCGTCGATGCGAAACGATCTCGTTCGCGTGGTTACCCATTACGGCCTGCTGCTTCTCGTCGTTATCGGCACGATGCGACTGTTCATAACTCACGGTCTCTCGAACTGGCTCCCCACGATCCTCGAGGCACGTGGCATGACACCAGCGCTTGCAGGAACGCTGACGAGCCTGTTTATCCTCATTCGGGTGCTTGGAATTCTCGGCATTCCCGTCCTCTCGGATCGATTTGCGACCCGACGACTGCCGATCATCGGCTGTGGACTCGCGGGTGCGGCCGGTATGGTCGGACTGATCGTCGCGAATACGGTTCCGACACTCGTATTCTCGCTCGTTCTCGTCGGTGCGTTCGTTATCGGCGGGCTCTCACCGCTGATCCGGGCGATCCCGATCGAAATGGACGGTATCGGTCCGCATCTCACCGCAGTCGCGACCGGGCTCATCTTCACCGTCGGAGAGATCGGCGGATTCATGGGGCCGTTCCTGATCGGTCTGTTGCACGACGTCACCGGTTCCTTCGGGGTGGCGCTTGGCGTGCTCGCCCTCGCGAGTCTTTTCGCCGCCGTCGCGGGATATTACCTGAACGAACCGTCCGATTCGGAACGGTCTCCGGCGGCGACCGATAGGGACTGATATCGATCCATCCGCGTCGAGTCGCCGATTCCTGGACACCTCCTCTGCACGCACGATCCGGCCAGTCACCGCGATCTGGCCACGGATATCACTCGATAGCGACGACGGCGTCGATGGTTACTGCGGCGCCGCCGAGGAGTTCACAGACGCCAACCGTTGTGCGTGCCGGATACGTCCCCTCGAAGTACTGCTCGTAGGTTTCATTCACCGACTCGTAGGCGTCCATATCCGCGAGATAGAGCGTCACCTGTAGCACATCGTCCGTCTTTTTGCCGTGCCGATCCAGTTCCGTTTCGAGGTTTCGTAAGCAGAATTCGAGTTGACGAGCAGGGGACTCATCGCTAGCGATCCGCTCACCGTCATCCGGAAGTTGCCCTTCGATGAAGAGGAGATCCGAGTCGTGGCTTTTCTTCCCGACCCCACCGATAAACTTCGCTCCGTCACGCTGTTTTCGGCTGGTCTCGCTCGCCCGACCTGGCCGTGAGTCGCCCACTGCGTCAGATCCCATATCTGAGTTTAGAAATTATTCAAGTATGGTTCTTTTTACTCTTCTCGGAATCCGAATTATAGCCTATATAGGGCTACCAACCGCTAAGTGGCCTTTTCACCGAAACCATTAATTGATGTTCTGTTCAAATAAATCTCGATGTCACACACAACGGAGCGACTTCGACGCTACCTCGATTCGGAATTGGGAGAGTGTCGAACCGAGGACGTCGATCGTCGGCTTGACGAACTCGGCACGCTCGAAACAACACTTCGAGCAGCCCACGTGGATGCCGAACTCGGCGTTGTTTCGGCGCTCGCGAACGAGACGCGCTACACGCTCGTTCGTGTCCTCGTCGCAGCACAGGAGGAATTGTGCGTCTGTGAGCTGAACGCGGTCGTCGACGTCACCGAAAGCGGCCTCAGTCATGCCCTCTCGACGCTCGTCGATGCGGGTCTCGTCGACGGCCGGAAAGACGGCCGCTGGAAGAAATACCGCGCGACCAACCGCGCGGTGGCGCTCGTGACCGTCCTCGAAGGGACCGTGAGTGATGAGTAACGTCGAACGTGAACACGGTCCGACCTGCGACTGTCCGAACTGTGGGGACCCGCGGTCGATGGATTTCCTCGACAAGTATCTGACCGTCTGGATCGTCAGTGCGATGGCCGTCGGCATCGGTCTCGGCTATATCGCGCCGTCGGTTACCCGGCCGATCCAGGACTTGTATCTCGTCGAGATCGGGCTCATCCTGATGATGTACCCGCCGCTGGCGAAGGTCAACTACGGCCAGCTCCCGACGGTGTTCAAAAACGTCCGGGTGCTGGGGCTGAGCCTCGCCCAGAACTGGCTGATCGGACCGACGCTGATGTTCGGTCTGGCGGTCGTGTTCTTCAGCGGTCTCGTTCCGGGGCTGCCGGCTCGACCCGAGTTCTTCCTCGGGCTCGTGTTCATCGGGATGGCCCGCTGTATCGCGATGGTGCTCGTCTGGAACGAACTCGCGGACGGCTCCTCGGAGTACGCTGCCGGGTTGGTCGCGTTCAACAGCGTCTTCCAGATCCTCACCTACGGGGTGTATGTCTGGTTTTTCGCGCTGTTCCTTCCGCCACTTGTAGGCATGGAGACGCTCGTCGCCGGCATCGAGATGTTCGACATCACGCCAATGCAGGTGTTTGAGGCCATCGCCATCTTCCTCGGGATTCCGTTCGCGGCCGGCATTCTCTCGCGGTTCGTCGGCACGCGGACGAAAGGCGTCGAGTGGTACGAGGAAACCTTCGAGCCGACGATCAGCCCGCTCACCCTGATCGCGCTGCTTTTCACCGTGATCGTGATGTTCGCGATGCAAGGAGAGCGGATCGTCGGCCAGCCCAGTGACGTCCTGCTTATCGCCGTCCCCCTGACGATCTACTTCGTCGTGATGTTCTTCGTGAGCTTCGGGATGGGTCGGGGGATCGGCGCCGACTACTCGACGACTACCGCCATCGGCTTTACCGCTGCCTCGAACAACTTCGAACTCGCGATCGCCGTCGCAGTCGCGGTGTTCGGGGTCGGCTCCGGGGTCGCGTTCACAACGGTCGTGGGGCCACTCATCGAGGTTCCCGTCCTGCTCGCGCTGGTAAACGTCGCGCTGTACCTCCAGCGACGCTATGACTGGGCCGGATACACGACCGGTAGCCTCGACGAACGAGTGAGCCACCCCCCGACGGAGGACGACTGATCCACAATGACCTTCGACACGATTTTGATCCCGACCGACGGACGCGACCCGCCGAAGCCGCCGCACGCCCCGGCTTCGAACTCCCAGCACAACTCGATGCGACCATCCACATTCTGTCGATCGCCGACTGCAGTTCGGCCGCACGATATGGAGACGGGGCTGAACGACGAAACACGGGGTGAGAACTGATGGTCGATGACCCGATCCGTGTTGCGTTTGTGTGCGTTCAGAACGCCGGGCGCTCCCAGATGTCGACGGCTTTCGCGGAGCGTGAACGCGATCGACGCGGCCTCGAAGACCGCGTCGAGATCCTGACCGGCGGGACGCATCCGGTCGACCACGTCCACGAGGTGGTACTCGAAGTGATGAACGAAGCGGGGTTCGATCTCTCCGATCGGACGCCACGAGAGATCACACCGGCGGAACTGCGATCCTGTGACTACGTCGCTACCATGGGCTGTTCGACGCTCGACGTCGGCGACGTTGGAGCGGACGTCGACGTCCGTGAGTGGGCGCTCGAGGATCCGGACGGGAAGGAGTTCGACCGGGTACGCGGGATCCGGGATGAGATCGAACAGCGCGTTATCGGTCTGTTCGACGAGTTCAGTTCTGTCCCCTGACAGCCGCCGGGGAACTGATCCGGCCGCCGTGAAACTGATCCGACCGCCATCGAACGAGCTACCGGACATCACAGGACGGGCGCAGACGTGGTCTCGGTGGAGGAACTGTCGGCGTCAGCTACGACGACGGTGTCACTCGGTCGGGACCGTTTCGACGGTGAACAGGGAATCGTCGGTGAGGATGATCCGAATGCGGCCATGCCAGGCCTCCCCAAAGGCATCCCGCTGGTCGTCGCTTGCCGACCCGTCGAGTATCCGTTGGAGATATCCCATTGCCGATCCACCGTCCGGGATATCGCTCACGTGGTAGGCCACCTCGACGGTCTCATCCGTGTCAGTCCGCCGGAAGCGGAACGTTGGATCCGAACTGGCTGGGTCGAAGCCGTCGAACGCCAAGAGGTCGCGGCGGTCACCGTAGCTCCCGGCGAGCCCACCGAACCCGTCGTCTTCGGCTGCCCCCGTCACGTACGAGATGATCCGTGACGTCACGCCATAGGTCGGATCCGTTTTCGGCCCGCCTGCAATGACTTCGATATCCCCGCGAACGGGGTGTCCATCGGGATACAGTGCGTCCAGCCCGAGTTGGGCGATTCGGTAGGCGCCCGAGGCGGTGGGACACGAGTGGCCGGCGACTTTCAACACGTCCGCGTAGGTGATGACGAACGGGGCTCCCGGTTCCAGAACCGTCAGCGCTTCAGCGACGGGATCTCGAATATGAATCGGCTCGGCGTTTTCGTACACGATACTCCAGTTCGTCCGGTCAGCGTTGGGTGATGGTTTGCTCATTGGAGTTCTAACGGGGTCGTTGGGATCAGTACCGGAGCAGCCGCATCCCGTTGAGGATGACGGCGAGGACGCTGGCCTCGTGGACCAACATTCCGGAGGCGAGGGTGACGTAGTTCGTGAGCACGCCCACGAGTAGCACGGTCACGGTCAACACCGCGAGGCCGACGTTCTCGAGGACGTTCCATCGGGTCGCCTTGCTTAGGGTGACCGCATAAGGGATACGTTCGAGGTCGTCGGCCATCAGCGCCATGTCCGCGGTTTCGATGGCGGTGTCGGTCCCTGCAGCACCCATCGCGATGCCGACGTCGGCCGTAGCCAGCGAGGGCGCGTCGTTGATGCCATCCCCCACCATCGCCACCACGTGTCCGTCATCCTGAACCCCTTCGATGACGACTTGTTTGTCCTCGGGGAGGAGTTCGGCGCGGTACTCGTCGATGCCGACCTCCTTGGCGACGGCGGCGGCCGTACGCTCGTTGTCACCGGTGAGCATCACCGTCTCGATGCCGGCACTTTGCAACTCCGCGATGACGCCGGGCGCGACCTCGCGGAGTTCATCACGCATGGCGATCACGCCGACGACGGTTCCATCCCGAACGACGTGGACGGCCGTCTCGCCATGCTCCTCGCGCTCACGGACGTACTCCCCGACGGGTTCGGGGATGTCGATGGCACGCTCGTCCAGCAGCGCCCGATTCCCGACGACGACTTCCCGGTCATCGTACTGGGCAACGATCCCCTTTCCGGCGATCACGTCGAAGTCGTCCGGGTCGGGGATCGACTGCGCTCCCGCGTCACTGGCAGTCGTGTCCATGTCGGATTCGTGAATGGCCTTCGTGCCGCCGTCGGCGGCTGCTGCCGGGCGCTCGTGAGCCGCTCCGATGATGGCGTCGGCGAGGTGGTGTTCGCTCTTCTTTTCGGCGATCGCCGCGAGTTTCAGTGCCTCGCCGTCGTCGATACCGAATCCCTTGACGTCGGCGACGGTCGTCTCACCGTTGGTGAGCGTGCCCGTCTTATCGAAGGCGACGAGGTCGATCTTGCCGGCCCGTTCGAGGTGTTCGCCGCCCTTCATCAGGACGCCCGAGCGGGCGGCGTTTCCGATAGCCGAGACGATACTGACCGGCGGACCAATAACGAGGGCGCCGGGACAACCGATCACCAGCAGCGTCAGGGACAATATCGCGTTCTGGGTAACGGCGTACGCACCGATGGCCAACGCGAGCACGCCCGGCGTGTAGTACTTCGCGAACCGATCGATGAGGCTCTCCGTCGGGGATTGAGCTTCCTGGGCTTCCTCGACGCGGCGGATGATCCGTTCGAGGGTCGTATCCGATCCCGCTCCAGTCGTGTGCACTTCGAGTGCACCCTCCTGGTTGACCGTGCCCGCGTAGACTTCGTCGCCCTCGGTCTTGTAGACGGGGGCGCTCTCGCCGGTGACGGGCGCTTGATTGACGGCGCTTTCGCCGTCGGCGACGTCACCGTCGACCGGAATTTTCTCTCCCGGTTTGATGATGACGAGTTCTCCCTCCTCGACCTCGCGAGCTGGCACTTCCTGGTGTTCGCCGTCACGACGAACGGTGGCCGTGTCGGGTGCCATCTCCAGGAGTTCCTGGAGAGCGGTGCGCGTTTTGCGCATCGTCCGTCCTTCCAGGTAGCTTCCGAGACTGAACAGGAAGACGACGGCGGCGGCCTCCCAGTACTCGCCGATCGCGATGGCACCGATAGCTGCCAACGTCACCAGCGTCTTGATACCGAGCGTCCGGTTCGTGACCTCGTAGTAGGCCGTCTTGGCGATGTCGTAGCCCCCGACGATCGCGGCGAGGATCAGGATCGCCGCACTTGCCGTGTGGAGGCCCGTGAAATAGCCGAGGCTCCACCCCCAACCGTAGAGGAGACCACTCGTCGCTGCGACGATGGCCGTCCGATGGATCCGGTAGTACTGTGTGATCGAGTGACTATCCATGGTCGTCTATGCCGGTTGGGGGGTGTACCCCTGATTCTCGATGGTCCGTGCGAACGCGTCGGGGTCCGCGAGGCTGTCATCGTAGTCGATTTCGACGCGACCGGTCGAGTAGTGAACCTCGACGTCTTCGACGCCCTCGACGTTCGATAGGGCACGTTCGACGGTGCTTGCACAACTGGGGCAGTCGAAGTCCATCACGCGGAGTTGGGTCGTTTCGTTCATTACGATTTGAGATACCGCCCGTACCCCAATAAGTATTTTTTAGATGATATGTTTATGAATGGATACGTGTTGTTGGAACAGTCAAACGGGTCGTCTAACGCTTTCGCCGTGCGCGAGGGAAACGGAACCAACCAGTTGACTCAAGCGAGTTCGATACGTTGCCATCCCCTACCTTTTCGTGCGCGCACTCCACAATTCGCGTATGAACGCCTCCGATCCCGACCATCGTCTCGACGACATCGCAGTCCGGGATACGCGGATCTCCGACGCGATAGACGAACCGATGCGAGCGATGATTCTCGACATTCTGGCCGACGAGGCACGCACCGCCAGCGAGGTTCACGACTGCCTCGCGGACCGCGGGATCGATCGAACGGAAAACACCGTTCGGCACCACATCAACGAGTTGCGGGATGCCGACCTCGTGGACGTCGTTCGCTTCGAGGAAGGACGTGGTGGCACGACGAAGTATTATCACGCGAACACGATCGTCCTCTCGTATTCGCTCCCGGACTCGGCCGACCCCGCGATAGCGGAGATGATCGACGCCGTCGAGCCCCAGATTACGGACGCACTTGCCACGCTCACCGACGAGTACGAGGACTCGATCGAGGAGATCGTCGCGGAGATGCAACCCTGCGAACACTGCCGGACCCAGAAGTACGAGACGTACGTCCTCCTGACCGTCCTTCGGCGGGCGTTCGTCCGCGCTCACCGGGAGGAAATCACGGATCGGTAGCTCCCGAGAAAACGGCGAGAACGGTCGGCGTTCCACCGACTACGGCCTCCGCTCACGAGTCCCGTTCGAGTGCTGTCCGCCGCTGTTCGTATTCTTCCTCCGTGAGATCGCCACGAGCGTACGCAAGGCGGAGTTCTTCGAGCGCCTGATCCGAGTCGGCGTCACTCCTCGTGATCGCCCGGTAGATGAGGTAGCCAACCCCGACGATCGCAGCGAGGAACAGAAGTTGCATCACGACGCCCATCAGGACCACCCAACCGGACATCGTTCCATCACTCCACATCCCGCTTCCCCACATTCCGCCCATCATCGGTCCGTATCCCATCATCCCGAAGCCCATGAAGAACATCGGGAAAATGACGAACGCACCGATGATGATGAAAACGATCGTGACGAGTCGTGTGTCGTCCGTCTTCTCTGGCATATATGTTCCTCCGAGACTTCCGTCTCTCCTGTAGAATACGGGGTCACGATTTAATGCGATTGCCCTTGTTATCCGCCCATTGAATCCCACCCTCTCTTTTGATATACGATGTCTAATACGGATCTCACATTCGAATATAAGATACGGTCGAGGTTCTTTCGGAGATCGTTATTTAATTTTAGTAGTTTATGATCTAAAATATTAATAGTAAATACTTTCGAACAAATCGTTTCAAGCCACAACAAGGCGATTATTTGTAATGAAAACTGCATTAATCGCCGAGAGCGAATAATACAAGTATGGTCTCCTCGGTGCTGAACACACTCGTCGAAGGGCTCGTTCTCGCAGGGGACTTCCTGTGGCAGGCACTGTGGGCGCTCCTGTTGGGATTCATGCTCTCGGGAGCGATCCAGGCGTTCGTCTCCAAGGAGGGGATGGTCAATTACATGGGTGATGCCAGTCCGAGATCGATACTCTATGCGATGGGCTTTGGCGCTGCCTCGACCTCCTGTTCGTTCGGGGATATCGCGGCGACGAAAACGCTATTCAAAAAGGGAGCCCACCTGATCCCGTCCGTCGCGTTCCTGATCGCCTCGACGAACTTCGTGATCGGACTCACCTTCGTCATCTGGGCGCTGTTGGGCTGGGAATTCGCCGTCGCACAGGCGGTCGGTGCACCCGTGTTCATCCTTATCGCGATCACGCTCGTGCACCTTACGATCCCCTCCGAGGAAGCACAGCGAGTCAGGGAGCGACTCACCAAAGCGGAGCAACCGGTCGTCACCGATCCGGTCTGTAAGATGCGAATTAACCGCGAAAACGGGATCCCCGTCTCCCACAAAAACGAGACGCTCTACTTCTGTTCGGAGGGCTGCAAGGAACTGTTCGAGCAGAACCCCGATATGCACACGACGTCGTGGCAGGAGAAGATCACCTCCTGGAACGGTTGGGTCGAAGCCGCAAACCAGACGAAAAAGGACCTCAAGATGCTTTGGAAGGAACTCGCGATCGGGTTTCTGTTGGCGGGTCTCGTCGGAGCCGCGGTCCCACAGACCGTCTGGACGCTCCTCTTTGAGGGCGGGGGTGAAGGAGTCAGCCAAATCGCATACAACAGCGTTCTGGGCCCACTCATCTCTCTGGCCACCTTCGTCGGCTCGATCGGAAACGTCCCGCTGGCGGCGGTACTGTGGGGATCGGGCTTTGCGTTTGCAGGTGTGATCGCGTTCCTCTATGCTGATCTGATCGTTCCGCAGCTGATTCGGATCTATCGCAAAATCTTTGGAAAGACGATCGGAAATCGATTGTCGATCATCCTGTTCGTCTCGATGGCGATGACCGGATTCATCATTTATTACCTGTTTGCAGTGCTTGGACTGCTTCCGGATCCCGGCATAACGGAGCCGGGTGAGGGAATGACGATCGGTGGCTTCAACCCGGTGACGATACTGAACGTGTTGTTCCTGCTGATCGGTCTCGGATTCGTCGCCCTACTCGTGCGAGGACGGCGGGGAGCCCCCGGTGACCGTGTCGTCGAGGATCCGGTGACGGGAGCCGATATCACCGTGAAGGATGCGGACTACTGTACGGTCCACGACGAATCGATCTACTACTTCGAAAGTGACGAATCGCGAAAGCAGTTCACCGACTCTCCGACGACGTATTTGTGATCGGAACAGGGACTTTTGACGCACGTACCGCCTCGGTGCCTGCATTAGGACGGCGGATAGCGCTCGAGATCACCATCGGAAACACGATAGAGGTCGGCGAAGACGTTGAGTCCGGCTTTGAATACGGCCAGCAGGACGGGGCCGACGAATAGCCCGATGATTCCGAGGAGATAGATGCCACCAATGACGCCGATCAGAACGACGGCCGGATGAACGCCCGTATCTCGATCGACCAGAATGGCCCGCAAATAGTCATCGACCGCCGCGAGAACGACGATCCCGTAACTAAACAGCAGTATTGCATTGAACGGTTCGCCGATCACCAGGAAGTGTACGACTGCAGGGCCCCAGATCAACCAGATACCGATTAGAGGGAGAATCGACATGATAACCATGACGACGGCCCAGAATACGACGTTCGAAATACCGAGTAGATACAGGCCGATACCGCCCAGTATCCCTTCGATCAGTGCGATAAGGACGTGACTTTTGATCACGGCCCACGTGACGCGATGGATCTCCCCGTATAACTGTTCGCGAACGTCGTCGTCGAGCGGAGCGACGTCACCGATCCATTCGATGAGCGTCCGTCCATCGACGAGGAAATAATACAGTAAGAAAATGAGCACCAGCAGACCCACCCCCATTTGGAGACTCACATTCACCAACCGGAGTAGTTCCTGGACCACCATTTCGAGGCCCCGATCGGCGTGGCGATCGACTTCGGACAGCAGATACTGTTCGACGCTCCCGAGTAGTTCCTCTTCGACACCGAGATCGTGTGCAACTGCCCGTAGTCGGTCCAGAAGGAGAGATTCATCGAGTTCCGCAACGAACGAACGCACGGTCTGAAAAAGGATCACCGAGAGGATAAGCAGGGGAAAGATGGCGGTGACGAGGGTAACTATCGTGAGGAATCCGGCGGAGATTCGAGGGCCGACCGTCAACTCGACGACGCCGACGTCGATCCGGAACCCGGACAGCGTCTCATGGACGGGGTAGAGAACGAACGCCACGAGTGCGGCAGCAACCACGTACTGCAAGAGCGGAAACAGAAGTAGCATACTGATGACGCCGAAAATCGCGAGCAACAGGACGAAAAAGGCGGTTCGAACGTCCATACGCTGGTCTATCGACTGCCGGCTATAAAAAGAATAACCGGGAATACCGCTAACGGAGAACGGGTGGCGATCGTGAGCCGGGTGGACGACTCGAACGGCCTCGTTTCGAATCCCGGACGGAACGGACAAACCACAATTGGTTCAGCAGTCGCGCTCGAAGGACCGGTATGAACGAACGGATCGATCGAGTAGAGGTCGCCGAATGAATCGGCGCCAAGCGGATGCCATCGTTGGTGTCCTCATCGGAGCGGTCCTCTTAGGCGGGGGTGCGCTCAGTTGGCAGGCGTATCAGCAGCGTCAGGCTCTCGACAGATCGATGGGCTCGATGATGGACACGTCGATGGGAACGATGCACGGACCGAATCCACTGTGGTACGTGTTCGGAACGGTTCTCGTCGCGGCCGTTATCGGCGGGGTCTCTCTCCTCGTTCGTGAGGAGATCACAGGTCCGAACGAGAGCGACCAGTCGGAAGACGACCCCGTCAGTTCGGGACGCGTCGCCGGAACCGGATCGGCGACCAGTGAGCCGTCGATGGGTGGATCGATCAATCCGGAAGCGCATCCACGGGCGCGCGTTCTCGATCTGTTACCGGACGACGAGCGACGCGTTCTCGCGCCCGTTCTCAGTTCTCCCGGTATCACGCAGATCGAATTGCGCGATCGCTCCGACTTCTCGAAGAGTAAGGTGAGTCAGACCGTGAGTGCCCTCGAAGAGCGTGGCCTGTTGTACCGAGAACGGCAGGGGCGAACGTATCGGATCTATCCAAGCGACGACCTCCGGAACGAGCAGTCCGACTCCTAGAGACACGGTATCTTCCATCCCATCTGCTCGAATTCGACGGGTAGGAACGGTCTGGCTGGAGGAGGACGGTTAGAACGCTTTAGAGACGTTCTCGAACGATCTCCTGTGTGAGTTCACACCCAGAGGGATAACTCCGGAACCGGCATATGACTAACTGAGGAGAACGACAATGACAACCAGAAAACTCGGACGCTGGCTGCTCGTGGCGCTTGCGATCATCGGACTCGCGTTCGCGGCTCCCTTGGCCAGCGCACACGGTGACGAACCGAGGCAAGAGACCGGGACGGCAGCAGATGGGGCTCCGGCTGACGGTGAGGCGGCCGACTGGGCAGCCTGGATGGAGGCCCACATGGGTCCAGAAGCCGTCGAGGAGATGGAATCACACATGGGCGTGACCGTCGACGAGATGGCCCAGGACATGGCTAACGGTACCTACGCTCATGGATCCGGCGATACCTACGCTCACGGCCCTGCCGGAGATTATACATACGGTCCTGCGGAGGACCACGTTCGTGGACCCGGCGGTACCTACGCCCATGGACCGGGCGGCAACTACGACGATGCCGGGACGCACCGTCAAGCACGCGGCTGCTAACGGCTCCCGGCCGGCTCCACACGATCGCCCGAATGACTACTGACCCCTCGAACACGCAACACTCATGACACAAATCACTACCACCCTCGGACGCATGGCTCGTCGAATACCGATGCTCGCCATCCCCCTGTTCGTCGCAGCGACCGGAACGGCTGCTGCCCACGGCGGCGGGAGCTACGGCGGCGGCATGATGGGTGGCGGCGGCTGGGGCCTCTTCGGCGGACTGATGGGGCTCCTCTGGATGGGGATCCTCGTCGCCGTGCTGCTTCTCCTCGGCTACTCGCTATTCGAGCGCAGGACTGACGAGAGCAACGACCGACCGCAGTCGGTCCTCCGTGAGCGCTACGCCCGTGGTGAACTCTCGGACGACGAATTCGAACGACGACGAGAACAACTCGAATGAACCGGATGAGACAACGAGCCCAGGCCATCCCTTCCCCACGTCGACCCGCTTTCGAATCCAAGATTCGGGCCGCCCTCAGCTGTGGATCGTGAAGGGAGAGGTAATTACGGACCGAGACCGTACAATGAATCATGACCGAAGTTATCCTCTTCACCCAAGAGACGTGCGGAGCGTGTACAACACAGCGGGAGAAAAACGACGGCCTCGAGGACGCATATCCGGACGTCGAGTTCCGGGAGGTCGACATCCGGACGGATCTACAAACGGCCGAGGAGTACGGCGTCCGGAAGACGCCGACGACACTCGTCTACGCGAACGACGACCGGATGGCCGAGTTCGTCGGGATCGTCGACCGGGACGACCTGGAGACGGCCATCGAGAACGCGAACGAACAGTCATCCGGGCTCGCCCGACGCCTCATCGAGATCGTGCGAGGATGACGAACGAGAGAACGATCCAGACATGACAAACCCTACTCGACGTCGATTCCTGGGAGTGCTTGGCGCCAGCGCAGTCTCCAGTATGGGACTCTCCCAGCCAGCAACTGCACAGGGGACGCCCGTCGTCAGGATGGGCAACAACTACTTCGATCCCATCGGACTGTACGTTGAGCCGGGAACCACCGTTCGCTTCGAGATCGAGGCCGGGGCACATTCGGCGACGGCCTACCCGGAGCGAATTCCCACGGGCGTCGACACCTTCGATAGCGGCACCATCTCGGAAGGAAGCTTCGAGTATACGTTCGAGACGCCGGGGACGTACGACTACTACTGCATTCCACACAAATCGGTCGGCATGGTCGGTCGGATCGTCGTCGGGAATCCCGGCGGCCCGGCCGAGGACGGGCAGATACCCGATGGCGACGTCCCCGAGAGTGATGCGATCGTAGACCAAGGAGCGATTCCGTACGAGACGTTCACTGGCGGCGACGGGAGTTCTGATACCGTGAGGACGGGCTCCGGAATGGGACCGGGAATGGGGCCCGGGATGGAGCGCGGAACGGGTCCGGGAATGATAACCGATCAACGCGGCTGGGGAGGTGGTGGACTTCCGTTAGTCGGTGGTCTCCTCGGAACGGTCGGCGTGATCGGCGGCCTTCTCTACTGGCTGCTCGGTCGCGATACCTCGGGGACGGGAACCGATGATGCCCTCGAAACGCTTGAACGTCGATATGCCCGGGGTGAAATCGACGAAGAGGAGTTCCATCGCCGACGAAACCGGTTACGAAGAAACGAATAGTCGTCGTGGCGTCTCCAGGGGACGTTCGGAACCGATCCCGGATTCGATTACAGTAGCAGCGCCGGAATGAGGTAGGCGATCACGAGTCCCACGAGCAGGACGACGAGTCCAGTTGTGACCTCCTTGCCGCCGAACTCCTGCATCGGGGACGTCACGCGCGCGTTCGGGTCGGATTCCTCGGAGTGCTCCGTCATGCGCCGAGGTTACGAGCCGAGACACAAAAGCGCTCTCGATCAGCGATCGAACCGATTTTGACATCCGGTCGCATATTCCCCTGCGTGAAGAACGTCACGGATCGGATACGGAACCCGTTCGGGATGACGCCCGACTGTCCGGCGTTCGTCCCCGGATTCGGCGACGCCAACGCCGACTTCCACGTCATCGGCGACCATCCGGGCATCCACGGCGGGACGGATCTGGGCATCCCGTTCACCGGCGAGCCGTGGTCGGATGCGTTTCTCGGAACCCTCGCCGAAACGGGACTGCTCCGCTCGATCGATCTCCCGACGGATGAGGAGTCGCAGATCGAGAGTTCGACGGCAGCCGAGACGACTGCCGTCGAAACGCCGGACGGCGGGGTATCAACGCCACCGGACGACGACGATGCCCCGATCGTCGTCGATGGAGCGTTTCTCTCGTATCTCCACATGTGTGTTCCCGACGGCAAGCCGACCGAGGACTCCTATGCCGAGATGGAGCCCTTCTTCGATGCGGAGCTACGGGCGATCGCGGCACACGTCCTCTTACCGGTCGGGAAACGGGCGACGGAGCACGTCCTCACCGAGTATACCGCGAAGGCATCCTCGATCGACCTCGAGATGGACGCGCTCCACGGAACGGAGATACGCGGATCGGGCTGGCTCGTCGTCCCGATCAAGGATCCCCGCGAGTGGACGGACTCCGAGGCTGAGACGCTCGTCGCGGGACTTCGCGAGCTTCAGCGAACCGACTACCGACGCGTGACCGATCTCGGTCGCTTCGTCGCCGGCGACGATCCGTATCTCGTTCGCTGAGGATCGGCTATTGATCGCGGAGCTCCTCCGCCGCGAGCAACAGTCCGAGATAGGACGTCCGTATCTGGTTGTCCGGTTCGAGTCCGAGCGTCCCGAGAATCTCCTCGGCCCCTTCCCGGGCCGACTGGACGTCGTTTTCTGCCGACACCTCACATTCGATCTCGAGGAACTCCCCCACGTCTGCGACCCTATCGAGCGTGAGCGTGTACCCCTCAAGCGCGTAATACTCCCGATCCTTCGCGACGGTCGCCGCGGGCGTGTACCCGAGTCGCTCGAAGATCGCGGCCGTCTCCCGTTTGTCGTCGACGACGGTTTCGTGCTCCTCGCGGGTCTTCGAACTCGAGTCGATGAGAGGCCCCTTGTAGGTCAATCGGGCCGTCTCGTCCGGATCGGTCCCGTTCGGGTCGTCCTCCTCCCAATCCTGATCGGTCCGTGCCGACTTCTCCTCAAGGCGTCCGTTTTCCTCCTGGTCCACGTCGTCTCCGGAGACGGGGCGTTCGACTCGAATGCGAAGTGCCTCGTCCGTCTCGGCGAACTCCCGATCGGGAGCGTCGTAGTACGTGTCAACTTGTTGTAGCGTCTTGATCCGTTCGGCCCCGCGGTCGCGAAGCCGGGATCGCGTCGTCTCCGCATCGACCGGGATCTTCAACTCGACCTCGTACATGTCCCATCGAGCGTCGCCGCACGTAAAAAGGGCGACGCTCGCGCCCGGTCGGAGTCCCGCCGTGTTCGCCCCCCCCCATTCCGTCCGTGGGAGTCTCACACACTCGATCGAGGCGAACCGTGCGCCTTAAGGGTGCAACGGGAGATGATTCGTGCATGAGCGACCAGGAGCAGGCCGACGAGACGGGAGACGACACCGAGGCCGACGTGACCGAGTCCGAGGACGTCGAGGCCGAGGCGGCCGATACCGACGAGCAGGACGGGACCGAAACCGGCCTGCAGGACGGCGATTTCGTCCGTATCGCCTACACGATCCGAACGCTCGATGACGACCAGGTCATCGACACGACCGACGAGGAGATCGCGGAGGAGGCCGACATCGACACCGAGGAGTACGACTTCGAACCGCGCATCATCGCGATCGGCGCGGGACACGTCTTCGAAACCGTCGAGGGTGAACTCATCGGAGCCGGAGTCGGCGATGAGGGGACGGTCGAGATCCCAGCCACCGATGCCTTCGGCGAGTACGATCCCGAAGAGGTCGAGACGATAAAGGCCGACAAGATCGACGAGGACGAGCGCTATCCGGGCGCCCAGATCCAGATCGACGGCCGCCAGGGCCGCCTCGAGACGATCATCGGCGGACGCGCCCGAGTCGACTTCAACCATCCGCTCGCGGGCGAGGACCTCGAATACGAATACGAGATTCTCGAGATCATCGAGGATCGCGCCGAAAAGGCGAAGGGCCTCCTCGGGATGTACCTCGAACAGGAGCCCGAGGTTCGCGTCGAGACGGTCGAGGAGACCGAGGAAGTCGCCGGCGATGAGGAAGATGGCGACTCCGAGACCGAGACGGTCGAAAAGGACGTCCTTTACATCGAGGCCTCTCCGGGCATGCAGATGAACCAGCAGTGGATGTTCCAGAAACAGCAGGTCGCCCAGGACCTGATGGACCGTCTCGACCTCGATCGCGTCGTCATCGAGGAGGTCATCGAGGGCGGTGGCATGGGCGGTCTCGGCGGCATGATGGGCGGCATGGGCGGTGCCGGTGCCGGCGACATCGAGGACGCATTAGAGGACGTCGACGTCGACGCCGACGAGTTGGCCGAGGAACTCGAGGACGTCGAGGCCGACGACGAGTAGTCGAGCAGTCGAGTAGTCGTCCCGCCACCGTGAACGCGGGAACCGCAGTCTTTTGAACGATCGCGCGCCAGCCATGGGTATGGATCTCGATGATGCACGCGAGGACGTAACGGTGGCCGCGACGGCCGCGGTCGCCACTGTCGTGGTCACCCTCCTCGTCCGATTCTCTCCGCTCTCCGACCCGGGGACGATTCTTCGCCTCTCACCGATCGGAGTGTACTTCGTCTACCTGTTCACGCGGCGGGGCGGTCCGTACGGCGAACTCGATACGGCGCGCAACTGGGCGATCCTCACGGCGGTGGTCGCACTCGTGGCCCTCGGATACGTCCTTCTCGGGTGACCATGGCGATCGAAAGTCTCCTGTTGGGGTCGACGGTCGGGGCCGTTCTCCTCATCGGTCTCGCGACGATCGCGATCTGGATCGCAAGCGGCTGGCTCGAGGAATCCGCCGAGGTTCTCTCGGGATACTACGGCCTTCCGGCGGTGATTCAGGGATCGATCGTCGTGGCGATCGGGTCCAGCTTCCCGGAATTCTCGAGCGTTATCTTCACTTCCCTCACCGGATCGTTCGACATGGGTGTCGGCGCGATCGTCGGCTCGGCGATCTTCAACGTGCTCGTCATCCCGGCGCTTTCAGGACTTGCGACCGAGGACGATCTCGCGGCGAACCGCGCGATCGTCTACAAGGAGGCACAGTTCTACATGGTTGCCGTCTCGGCGATCATCGTGACGTTCGCGCTCGCGGTCATCTATGTACCGGTCGCAGGAGGTTCAGAACTCCTCGGCGAGATCACGCGGCCGCTCGCGGCGATACCGCTTTCGCTTTATGGACTGTATCTATTCATCCAGTGGCAGGAGGTTGGCGATCAGGAGATGCCCCCCGATCGGGAGGGAGTGGCGCTCCGCTGGGAATGGGGGAAACTCCTCGCCGGATTGGTCGCCATCCTGATCGCCGTCGAACGGTTGGTGGCCGGCGTCGAGTCGATCGCCATCACGCTCTCGATCCCGGAGTTTCTGGCCGGCGTGACGATCATCGCGGCCGCAACCAGTCTTCCGGACGCACTCGTGAGCATCCGCTCGGCGAGGGACGAGAACGGCCTCACCAGTCTCGGGAACGTCCTCGGATCGAACACGTTCGACCTCCTCGTTGCGATCCCGACTGGGGTACTGATCGTTGGCACCGTAACGGTGGATTTCGCCGTGGCCGCGCCGATGATGGGTGTGCTCACGCTCGCGACGGTGCTTTTGTTCACACTGCTTCGGACCGATCTCTCGGTGAGCGATCGTGAATCATACCTGCTGCTCGTCGCCTACGGGCTCTTCGTCGCGTGGGTGGTGGCTGAGACGATCGGTCTGACGGAATTGCTTCACACCGCGTGACTCGGTGTGTGGTCGAATGAGACCGTCGCGGTGATTTAGGCGATATCTCGGCTCGTGTCGATGGTGACCGATTCGGCAAGCTTGAGCTTCACCGGCTCCTCGAGGGCGACGCCGCCGCGGAACTTCGGTACGGCGAGCCGATTTACGACCTCGTTCGTCGTGATCTCCGTGTGGAGATCGAAGACGACATCGGCGACGTGTTCCGTGAGATCCCGGTTGTCGGGAATGGTCTGGCCCTTCATCGCGTGGATCACGGCCACGCTTCCGGTGTTTATCATATGGGTCTGCAGCGAGTTGAGAAACCGGCGGTATCTGGAGGTTTCGTGGCGTTCCAGCGGGTCGACTGCATCGATGATGAGGTTCGCCTCCTCGGGGAGCGTGCCGATCAGGTCGTTCGCGTGATCGAGATCGAGGGCCGTGTCGCCGCCGATGTCGCGGATCGTCGGCGACCCGATCCGTGTCGTGGTCCGATCGAGCCCATCGCGAACGGCCTCCTCGGAGCGAATCGTCGTCAGGTACAACGTCCCACGGGCTGCCGTGAGTTCGTATAAGAACAGCTCGGCCTGACTGGCCGGCTGTGCGGTGAGAACCACGATGCTTCCGCTCGGGATCCCGCCGCCGAGCTCGCGATCAAGCACGGAAATTCCCGTCGGAAGCCGGTCCATGTTATATGAGTGGATCCCCAGCGTTAATTGCTTATCGGCGAAACGCGTCCGTTTCGGGGCGTTCGTCCGCCGTGCGTCCGCCGTTCGTCATCCGTGCTCGAGGGTCGTCATCCGCACTCGGATCGACGTGGATTTCGCCCCACGATCGGTGTCCTGCGCCACCGAGCGACCGTCACCAAACGCGTCTCCCGCTCTTGCTGAATCGGATGCCTGCGGTACGTCAGCGAGCGTGTGGAGGTTCGGAAGGTCCCAGTCTCCGTCGACGGCGGTCATGGGACGGCCGGATCGAGTCATGGGGCGACTGACTCGGAATCGGATAAAAGGCTTGGGCGATGGGGTGGTGAGATCAGTCGTGACAGCAGCCACCGGCCTCGCCGCCGAAATCAACCGCGAGGGGCTCGGAGATCGCCTCGTTGACGGTTGCGAGCCGTTCGGCAAGCGCCGACTGCGCCTCCAGATACTCCGCCATGAGGGGCATCGAGTGGAGTTCCTCTTGGGCTCGCTGGACCTCCTGGAGTCCGGATCGGGTGGCCTGATCGGTCTGGCGTGCGGCCGTGAACTCCTGTCGGAGGCGCTCGAACTCCTCGATCTTCTCTTGGACCGCCTCGTCATTCTCGACGGCGGAGCGGGCCGCCTCAAGCCGCTCGTGCTCCGGGAGCTGTGCGATCTGCTCGCCCAGTTCGCGACCGAGATCCTCCACGGAGACCTCTTCGACACTCATGGCTCATCGTTTGGCGTGAATCGGTTTTAACCTGCCGGAACGTGGAACCGGAGCGTTCCTCGTGGGGGCGATCTCACCGGTTCGACTCGAGGAACGCGACGACGTCCGCGAGTTCCCCACGCCCGACGCCGTGGCCGCCCGGGTAGCTCTCGAAGGTCACGTCCGCGCCGATCGCCTCGAGCCGTTCGGCTGCCGCCCGCGACCGCGTTTCCGGAATCACCCGATCGCCGGCTCCCCCGCCGACGAATACCGGTTTATCCATGACCCCTTCGGGCGCGAGGCCCGTATGAGCGTCCGCGAGATATCCGTGCAGCGCAATCACCCACGCGAATCGCTCCGGGCGTTCGAGAAGAAGGCTCAGGCTCGTGATGGCGCCCTGGCTGAACCCAAACAGTCCCAGTCCGTCCGGATCGAGATCGTAGGCGTCGACCGCGGCGTCGACGCTCTCGTCGATCAGATCGAGGCTCCGGCGGAAGTCGTCGGAATCCGGCTGGCTCTTCTCGAGTCCGCCCGCGGAGAGGTCGAGTTCGTACCACGTGTATCCGCCCTGCAGCGAGTCCGGCGCACGCAGGCTGATCACGTGGATATCGTCGCCGAGTTCCCTCGCGATCGGGAGCAAGTCCTGTTCGTCGGCGCCCCGCCCGTGGAGGACGAACGCCGCCGGTGCCCCGTCCGGGTCGTCCGGTTCGATGTGGACGTGTTCGATCGGGAAGTCAGTCATGGGCCCGATTGGTCCCCGGACGGCATGTGCCTATCGACTCCCGGCAGGGAGCGCCTTATCGAGCAGATGGAGACGAATCCGCCGAATCGCCCCTCGAACGCGCGATTTAACCGTCGTGGAGCGCTATCGAATGCGTATGAGCGGCGGGTCAACGGACGGCGATCTCACGAAGACGGGGATGGCCCTCAAACACGATCGAGAATGGGACTACGAACTCGAACGCGTGATCGACGCGATCGAGGAGCGGGACGCTTCGAAGGTCGGCTTGCAGTTTCCGGAGGGTCTGAAACGCCGCGGACCGCGAGTCGCGGACGACCTCCGCGAACTGGCGCCCGACGACGTCACGTTCATGATCTCCGGGCAGCCCTGCTATGGTGCCTGTGATCTGGACACCTACCTGATGCGGCGAACGGACGTCTTCGTCCACTTCGGCCACACGCCGATGAAGGAGTCGGACCAGATCATCTACGTTCCGCTGTTCTCGAACGTCGATCCCTTCGCGATCTTGGAGGAATCACTCGAGGAACTCGCGGACCCTGAGGACGACCCCGACGTCGGACTCGTGACCACTGCCCAACACATGAACCGATTCGATGAAATGGTGGAGTGGCTGGAGGCCCGCGACTACGAGGTCCACACCCGCCGTGGGGACGATCGGCTCACGAAGGAAGGACAGGTACTCGGATGCAACTACGCCTCGGCCGACATCGACGCCGATCAGGTGCTGTACGTCGGCGGCGGCAAGTTCCACCCCCTCGGGCTCGCGATGGAGCATCCGGACAAACGCGTCGTGATCGCCGATCCGGTGAACAACGTCGTGACGATCGCCGACCACGAGAAGTTCCTCAAACAGCGCTACGGAGCGGTCCACCGCGCCATGGACGCCGACACCTGGGGCGTCATCTTCTGTACGAAGATCGGCCAGGGTCGCTGGGAGACCGCAGAGGAGATCGTCGAGGAGGACGAAAACGCCTATCTCGTCACGATGGACGAGGTCACACCCGATCGACTACGAAACTTCGATTTCGACGCGTTCGTCAACACGGGCTGTCCCCGGATCACGACCGACGACGGCCCCCAGTTCCACAAGCCGATGTTGACTCCCGGCGAATACGAGGCGGCGGTCGGAAAGCGCCCCCTCGACGAGATCGAGTTCGACACGTTCCACGGAACGTGGTGAGCGACCGAGGGAGATAGCGGCTCGGAGGACGGAACCGGCTCACGTCTCGACGGCCCGCTCCAGATGGTCGATCGCCGCTGTGGGCGTCGCCGTCTCCTCGATCCATCCTACGTCGTGCGTCCCGATCCCGGCGATCGGGCGCTCGTAGATCGCTGCCATCCCGATCTCCGAGAGCGTTCCGGCACCGCCAGCGAGGGCTACGACCGCATCGCCGTTCATCGCCACGAGTGCGTTGCGTGCGTGTCCGAGCCCGGTCGCGATCGGAATCGTGACGAACGGGTTGGCTGCACGGCGACGATCGCCCGGCAGGATGCCGATCGTCTCCACCGGATCGCTTGCGGTTCGGGCACCGCGACAGACCGCCTCCATCGTTCCGCCAAGACCGCCACAGACGACCACGTGTCCCCGATCGGCGAGTTCGCGGCCGACCGCCTCGGCTGTCGCTTCGTCCCGTTCGTCGATCGAACTCCCGCCGATGACGCTGACGCGCATACGTCGTGTTCGACGCACGTGGCTTAGCGTCTTCGGACGATCCACCCCGATTTCGGACGGTCCTCTCCGCTCGCGTCGACGGCAGCACACCGGTCGGTCAGCTGATCGATAACGTGATAGAACAACGACTTATTGGTTCGCGTCCGAAAGAAACCGTATGGGAAACGAATGTACGTACTGCGAAAGTGATATTGAACGACATACTCCGGTGTTCGTGAACGAAGGGTCGAACTCCCGTACCACCCAGTCAGGACAGTTTTGTAATTACGCGTGTCTCGCGGCATATATCGAGGCGGAAGAACTGACCTCAGGGGCCGCTTGTGAATGGAGTCCCTAAGATGGCTGCGTTTGGGGACGGCTTCGTTGACTCTTACGTTCGCTACCGTGATCGGTAGTTGTGGTCTTATCCGACTGCCGGGAGCGAATCGAAGCGATCACTCACGCTATCCTCGAAACAGGTTGATGACTTCGTTAGCAACGGACGGGTCAACGGCAAGAACGTAGGACTGACCGGCGAGTAGTTCGGTCTCGGCATCGGCGATACTGTCTCCACCGGCTCCCGTAACAACGAGGCTCCCGCGCGGGAGTGCCACGTCCTCGAGCGTTTTTCCCGCGACCGGAGTGTCAGGCCCGACTTCGATATCGAGAATTTCGATCTCACCGACAGTACCTTCGAGCGCTTGGACGCCGAGTTCAACCGCGCTCGCGGCCACTTTCGCTCCGGCAACCTCCGGCACGAACGTCTCGTCAACGAACTCGTCGTACTCGTTGGGATCGTCGTGTGCGGTTCGCATTACCGTTCGGATAGTGGGGTTTCGCTGTTTTGCGATCGTGCACGCCGCCAGATTCGTCGCCGTCGTATCAGTCAGCCCCGCGATGACATCCGCCTGCTGGAGGTCTGCCTGTTCGAGTATCGAGGGTCGTGTGGCGTCACCCTCGATCACCGTTGCCACGTACTCGTCGGCGATCTTCTGTACCTGATCCGCTCGTCGTTCGACGACGACGACGTCGTGGTCGTGTGTGGCAAGTATTCTGGCGGTCCGAAGCCCCGTTCTCCCGCTTCCAACGAGCACGACGCGTAATGGACCGGTCTCGGGTGGTTCGCCAGTCGCGTTCATATTTCACGTTTCTTTTGATGCGGTAAGAAAGTACGCTCCCCCAAAGCGTCCGACGCGAATCCACGACATTGTGACAACCTTTTTGTTCGCTCCCCAGGGGGACTATGTAATGCGCTCCGGGAGTTTTTCGACCCGTAGCCGTGATATGCGTGAGTGAATCCGGAACACGTGAACCGGCCGCCGAACTCGGACTGCTGGACGCCACCATGATCGGCATGGGAGCGATGATCGGTGCCGGCGTGTTCGTCCTCACCGGTCTTGCGGCCGAAATAACGGGGCCGGCAGTAATCCTCGTCTTCCTGCTCAACGGGGTCGTCACCGGATTCACCGGATTGGCGTACGCGGAACTGTCGAGTTCGATTCCGAAAAGCGGCGGCGGATACGCGTTCGTCGAGGAGATATTCTCCGACCGGATCGCGTTCCAGATGGGATGGATGCTCTGGTTTGGATATATGATCGCCGGAGCGCTGTACGCACTCGGATTCGCCGCCAACTTCATCGAGTGGATCCACATCTACTGGTCCGGGCTCCCGGACGGGGCGGTTCTTGCTGGGCTCACGTCGTGGGCCGTCGTCTACGCCTTCGCTATCGTCGCGTTATTGATCGTGTTAAACGTGCTATCGACGGCTGCGAGCGGGGCTGCTGAAACGGCCGGAACCATCATCAAGGTCGGCATCCTGGTCGTCTTCTCGGCGTTCGGAGCCTTCGCCATCGATACCGGCGAGTTCACGCCCGTGGCCCCGGACGGCCTGTTTGCGATCATTCCGGCGATGGGACTAACCTTCATCGCGTTTCAAGGATACGACCTCATCTCGACGGTCACCGAAGAGGTCGAGAATCCACGCGAAAACATTCCCAAAGCGATCTTCCTCTCGTTGACGGGGACGGTCATCGTTTACCTCACGGTCGTGACGATATCGGTTGGGACACTGGGTGCCGAACGACTCGGGGAACAGGGTGAGATCGCGATCGCCAGCGCAGCCGGATCGTTCATGCCCGAGATTCCGATCCTCGGTCCCGGATCCACGCTGATCTGGTTCGGTGCCGTGTTCTCGACGTTCACGGCACTGAACGCAGTGGTCATCGCCTCAAGTCGCGTCGCCTTCGCCATGGGTCGTGATCGGCTGTTTCCGTCCCGGCTCGGGCAGATCCACCACCGGTTCGGGACGCCGTCACTCGCGGTCATTGCCAGTGCCACAGTGATGCTCGGTTCAGTTGTCTTCTTGCCGATCCAACTCGTCGGGAATCTGTCGAGTTTCTTCTTTTTGCTCGCGTTCGTCCTGGTGAACGCGGCAGTGATCAAACTTCGGCGGGAGCGACCGAACATGAACCGTCCCTACGAGATGCCGTACTATCCCATTCCGCCGATCCTCGGGATCGTCTTCAACATCGGCATCGGCGGGTTCTTGCTCGTTCGTGATCCCTTGACTGGCGTCCTGGCACTTGGCTGGCTGGGATTAGGTGCCATCGTGTACTACGCTCTCGACCGGACTGGATACGGGGGTCGGCGGCGGAATCCAATCGATGAATCGGGAGAATCGGTATCCGGATCGGAACTGACGGGAAACGACTAGCTCCAGAGCCCACACATGACAACACAAGATCTCCGAATCGTCGTCGTTGGCGGTGGTCGTGTCGGACTCCGAACAGCCCGAACGCTCGATAACCGCGGGCATGACGTAATCGTGATCGAACGCGATCCAGCTCGAAGCGACCGGATCGCCGACGAGTACGTGGCAACGGTGATCGAGGGCGATGCGACGAAGCCATCGATCCTCAAGCAAGCAGGACTTTCAAAGACGGATGTTCTCGTAGCGCTTACCGCGGATCTCGGGACGAATCTCGCCACATGTCTCACTGCTGAACGGTACGGTGCACCGATCCGAACGGTGATGCGCCGAACGGAGGAGGATACCAACGAGTACGCGGACCTCGTCGATGCGACGATCTTTCCGGAACGATCGGGTGCCCGAGCGGCGGTTAACGCGGTGGATCCGGGCGTCCGCGCCCTGGAGGATATGATCGGTGACCTCGAAATCCTCGTCATGGAGGTGACGGAACAGGCTCCGGTGGCTGGACGCTTGCTCACCGACGTTGCGCTCCCGGAGGGGAGCTTGATCGTTTCGGATTCGGAGGGGGACACCACGGCGGGGGCTGAAACGGTTCTGGAAGCCGGTCAGTCATACGTCGTTGCGACCGAACCGAGCGTCGAAGACGAGGTGGTACGGTTGTTCCGAGGGTGACCACACGTCGGACATGATCGGAGCAATGGAGAGAACACAACCGGAGCCACACCAATAGTCGTCGTCCGTCCACTTTCGAACGTCGTCGTCTGTTCACTTGCAAATGAACGTGGGTGACTCGTCGACAGCACGGCCCCTAGTTCGTCGGTGCCGACGATCCAACGATGAGCTGTCGGAGATACCATCGAAGTGACCACAGCTGATAGAGGGTCGACCCCACGAAAACGACGAGAAAGCCGCTCGCCCACAACAGCGGATCCACGGCGTCGACGAGGGGAATCCCCGCAAGCGATGCGACGACCGAAACGAGCGAGACGATACCGATCGTCCGGTAGTATTCACCCCACGTGAGCCCGTAGGGAGTCATAAGCTCCATATATCGATCGATCTCTCGAGCGGAGTCACGGATGCTGACCGTTCGTGCCCCACGATCGTATTCGACGATGCCGAGTTCGTCGAGTTTCGGAAGGTGCGTCTGCTGTAATGAGTTGTATACGCTCTCTTTACACGAACGCGGGGGCGGTGACTCTCCCGTCTCCTCGGCAGCTATCGCCGTCGCGAGGTCTCGAAGCGACACCGTTCGGCCCGACGTAGTCTCCGTCAGATGTTTGATCGTCCCTCGCCGACGTGGATTGGCGAGAATCTCATAGACGACCGACTCTGGAAGAGACCGCGTTTTGAGCATACACGAGGATGGCGAGGCGAGGGCATAACCACGACCCGCCTACCGGAAGTGGGTTCCGGTGCCTACCGTTCTAATGTTCCGACATAATCGGACCTAATCAGGAATTTGGACGTCATCGATTGACGGTAGGGTGTGGAGAATCCCCGGCTTATACTGCCTGCAAACGGGTGAAATCGAGGGTTTGAACGCCAGATACTGCTATTGGAACGTTTGACACTCGGCTGGTAGGTCGTAACTACATCGGTAGCTCTCCACGGATGAATCAGCCGAACTGGGACGGATGTCCACCGGCTCCGGCCGGACAGTTCGGAGATACCACAATGACTACCGACAACACGAATCCGATCGGCCTGTCGCGACGAAGAGTACTCAGCGGACTCGGCGCCATCGGCGTGGCAAGCGCGGGTGCCGGACTCGGTACCACGGCGTTTTTCAGCGACAGCGAAACGTTCGAGAACAACACGATCACTGCAGGCGAACTCGACCTCCGCGTCGCCTACGAGGCATCCTACGACAGCGACGGGGCCGTCGAGAACATGGCTGACACCGCCATGGGCGTTCAGGACGGCGAAGCGGCCGCGATGTTCTATGACCTCCAAGACGTGAAGCCGGGGGACTCCGGCCAGGTGGAGTTCTGCTTCGAGATCGTCGACAACCCCTCCTATATGTGGGTGTGCGGGGACCTGATGCAGGACGAAAACGGGATCACGGACCCCGAAAGCGCGGTCGACGACACCCCCGATCTCGGCGAACTCGCCGAGAGCATCGAGGCCCGGCTCGTCTACTGTGAGGTCAGCGAGGAGGACCTCGTCGAGGGTGAGGAAATCGTCTCCGGTTCGCTCGTTGACGTGTTCGCGGCCATCTCCAGCGGCGCGGCGCTTGACGGCGACGGCGTCGCTGGTCTCGTACCCGGCGAGCAATCCCCCTACGACACGGTCGTCGAGGTCGAAGAAGAAAGGAACTTCCTCACGGGCGCGTGCGTGTGTCTGTTCTGGGAGATCCCGACCTCCGTCGGCAACGAGATCCAGTCCGACATGCTGGCCATGGATCTCGAGTTCCACGCACTCCAGTCGCGCCACAACGACGGCACGACCAATCCCTGCACGCCGACGATCACGACCCGGACCGGCGACGGGTTCGCCAAGCAACAGGAGTTCGCCACCGAACAGGAGACCTCCTTCGCCCGCGGTCGCTTCGGCGATAACGGTCCCTCAGGCGCGTGGGAAGTCGCGGTCGGTCCTGACGTCGGGAGCGCTGACACGGCCAACTACGTCTGGACACCCGGTGATACTGTTCCGTTCAGCTACTCGTACGACGGCAGCGGCAACGCATCGTTCACCCTCGACGGCGTGAACGTCGCCAGCGCCATTCCCGATCCGAACGGCAAACTCGGGATCACGACGAAAGCTGACGAGGCGAGCATCTCGGTCGCGAACCTCGCGCTGGATCTGGACGGCACTCCGGTGGCTCTTGGCGGTCCCGACGCTGTCTCGGCGTCCAACGACGACGACGGACCCGACCGCGAGATCACCTACCTCGTCCTCGATACCGACGCGGCCGACGTCGCGAACGCGTTCACCGTCAGCGGTGACGTGACCGTCGACGTCCAGGGCGACTACCCCGGGAACGACGAGGGCGTCGCGTTCGACATCAGCGTCGAATAACCTGTAACACTCGCCCGGACTGCCCCGGGTGCGAGCAAAATAACACACAAACAACATGGAAGAAGACACACAACTACGAAACCTCTCCCGCCGTAAAGTGCTTGCCGGCCTCGGCACCATCGGCGTCGCAAGCGCAGGCGCGGGACTCGGTACCTCCGCATACTTCAGCGACAGCGAAACGTTCGATGACAATACGCTGACCGCCGGTACCCTCGATCTGAAGCTTGACTACAAATCGACCTACCTTGGCGGCCCCGGCCGCCTTGACGATGTCGTGGCGATGGGCTACTCCGACGCCGAAGATCTCGGCGACGGACGGTACCTCCTCGATCAGGCTCCCAGCCCCGCCGACATGCAGGCCTGGGAGGACCTCGTCCAGGGCGAACAGTTCGACTTCTGCTCGGCCGAAGCCGACGAATACCTCGTCAACGGTGACGGCATTCCGGTGTTCACGCTCGAAGACGTGAAGCCCGGTGACTCCGGCGAGGTGACGATCAGTCTCCACATCTGTGACAATCCGGCGTACCTCCGACTGTTCGGTGAGCTCACGGAGAGCCTGGAGAACGGCCAAACGGAATCCGAGATGGAAGCCGAAGGCGAGGATTCCGACGGGCTCGGTGAACTTGCCGACGCCATCGAGGTCTGCGTCTGGTACGACGAAGACTGCGACAACGTCTACGAACCGACCGGCACGGGCGAACAGAACGAACTGGAGGTCGCGCTCGTCAGCGACGTTTCCGGCTCGATGAGTGGATCGGCGCTTTCTTCGCTGAAGACTGCGGCCACGGTGTTCGTTGACAACCTCTCCTCGCCGGACGAGGCTGCTGCGATCTCGTTCAACTCTAGCGCGACGACGGATCAGGAGCTCACGACCGACTACCAGCTCGTCAAGGACGCGATCGACGCGTACACTGCCGGTGGTGGTACGTCTATCGCTGCCGGCATCATCGAGGGTGAAGACGAACTCCTCAACGGGACCTACGCCACTCCCGGCGCGTCCAAGGTGATGATCCTGTTGAGCGACGGAAACTCGAGTGAAAGCGCCGCAATCGCAGCAGCCGACGACGCGAAGAACGCAGGAATCCGCATCTTTACCGTGGCACTCGGCAGCGCGAACACGAGCCTGCTCGAGAGTCTCGCGAGTTCACCCGACGATGCCTTCGTCGCACCCGACCCAGCCGACCTCGATACCGTCTACGCCGAGATCGCCCAGATCGTTCTCGAGGGCGAACAGAAGATCATCTCGGGCACGATGTCCGACGTCTTCGCCGAGCTTTCCGAGGGTCTCCTCCTCGACGGTAACCGTCAGGAGGAGGGCGTCCAGCCGTACCCAGGCGCGACGACCCAGTGTATCGGCTTCGAGTGGGAGCTGCCATACGAAGTCGGCAACCAGGTTCAAAGCGACTCGGTCGCCTTCGACATCGGTATCGACGCCGAACAGAGCCGCCACAACGACGCGCCGTTCGAGGAGTCGGAGGACACGAACACGACGAACGTGACGACCACGACGAGCTCCTAAACCCGTCGCTGCGTTCCGCCCTTGACACCATACAGATATCACTCATAAACCAATGACAAACGAAAATAACTTACACGACCTCTCCCGTCGTAAAGTGCTCGCCGGCCTCGGCGCCATCGGCGTTGCCTCCGCGGGTGCGGGACTCGGAACGACGGCGTACTTCAGCGACGACGAAACGTTCGAGAACAACACGCTGACCGCCGGTCAACTCGATTTAAGCGTTACCTGGCAACAGTTGTACTACGGTGGTCCGCAAGCGACTCGACCGGGAGATTACGGCGACGCCGAGCGGCCGTTCGTGAACGCATATCCGGATGGCGACGGCAACGGCCTGCAGTCGTTCGAGCGCGACAACGGCGTTCACGAGTACGCTGATCTCAGCGCCTACGACGATCCCGAGGAAGCCGCAAAAGCCGGAACGAATCTCGAGTTCGCCTGTGCGGAAATCGCGACCTTTGAGGACCCGTCGTTCGATCCAAACGACGACGCACTAATCGAACTCGATGACGTGAAACCAGGGGACTCCGGCGAAGTGACGTTCGGGATCAAGCTCTGTGATAACCCCGGATACATCTGGCTCAACGGCGATCTCGTCGACGAGACTGATGGTGGTCACGCCGAAAGCGACGGGGCTCAACTCGCGGATGAGATCCAGGCTCGTGCGTGGTACGACACCAACGGAAACAACGTATTCGACGTCGGAGAGACGCCGATAATCGGTGGCTCCCTCCGGGAGGTCCTTACGATGCTGAACGAAGGTGTGCTCCTCGCATACGATCCCGCTCCGGACCTGGGGGTTCCCGATCCGAACGAATCGACCGAACTCGACGGCATCACGCTCACGGAGGACGACTGTGAAGTCGTTCCCCGTAATCCCACATGTGAGGATTTCGGTCTGTTTCGGGCGATCAAAATCGAGTCGGAGGATCTCCCGACGACCATCGGCGAGTCGGAAACGTATTCGACGCCGGTCGGTGACGTGACGATCGCGGCCACCGACGTCGGCGGCGGCGATCTCCGTGAGTTCGACTTCCAGCTTTCGGGATTCGAGGTGAGCGCGGTTATCGTGAAGGGCGGAGCCGACGGAAACGTCTGTCGGCGAGCCGATAGCGATGGCGACGGCTATCTCACTGCGGCCTTCGGAGACGGGCTCGGCGCACCATTTAGAACCGAGACGGAACGATACGGCGTCAGCCACATCAGCTTCTGTTATGACGTGGTGGTTCCGGAAGAACCACCGGAGGACACACCCGTCTGTTTTGAGCCATCGAACACGCGGTTTATCGCCCTCGAGTGGACTCTTTCGACCGTCGTCGGTAACGAGGTGCAAGGCGACAGCGTTGCCTTCGATCTGTCGTTCTACGCGGAACAGTGCCGGCACAACCCGGATCCGGTCTCGCCGTTCGAGGCTCCTGACGACGCCGAGGACGCCGAGATCGCCTCCTAGAGGATCGGTTCCCTCCCTGCGGAGTCACGTGTTCAGACGGTGCTGCGGAACCGGTCCTTCGAATCCCCACCACTCGTCGACGGCCTCGTCCTTGCGGCTCGAAGTCCCGTTTGGCAGTGGGTGGTGTCCCCTACCGTATCCGGTAGGTGGGGCATGGATACGTCGCTCTGCGTCAATAGTACTGACAGCAACCGAATCGGCGTCTGTCCACAGTTCGGCGTGCGCAGCCGATTCGGGGAGAAACCCAAATGTCAAAACAACGGTACTCAGATCCGACCCGTCGTAGCGTACTCACGAGTGTCGGTGCTGCAGGGGTCGGTGCGTACGGATTCTTGCGATTCCGTGGCGTGTCGACGGCGGGCCCCGACACCCGATATACGAACTATACTCTCGCCGAGACACACGGCCCCGCGATCCTGGTCGGGTGGTACAGCACGTACAACGGCGACCTCCGCTCGGGATCACCGACGGATGGCGACGAGTGGGAGTTCAATTCGACTGCCGAGTATATCGACGACGTCGAAGTCGTCCTTGCCGATCATCCCGCCGTCGATGTCAGTAACGTTCTCCCGGGGGATAGCGGCACGCTCAGCGTCGGGCTATTCGTCAACTCCGACTCCGAAAGCGGTCGAATATGGATGCGACTCGAACGTGGACGCGGGCCACTGAGCGAGGCGATCGGGATACGGATGTGGTACGATACGGGGATCTTCGGGATCGGCGGCTGTCAGGGGGCTGAAAACGGAATGCCGATCGATACGATCACACCGGAGAACGCCACACTTGCCGATCCGGGAGCGTTAGCGGACGGTATCGAGATCAATCCGGGGATCTTCGATAATGGACGGATAGACCCCGGTGACCGGATCTGTGTCGCCCTCGCATGGACACTCCCGGTTGATGTCGGCAACGATCTCCAGAATACGTCGACGCTCTTCGACCTGGAGTTCGTGGTGACCAACGCTGACGATCCGACGAATCCCTTCGAGGGAGGTGCTTGAGATGGCATCACCCAACATCTCCCGACGCGAGGTCCTCGCAGGGCTCGGCGGTGTCGGCGCTGTCGGAGCCGTCAGCGGGGTTGGAACCTACGCGTTGCTCACCAGTAAAAAATCGTTCAGCGGATCGATCCGCTCCGGGACGCTATCGATCGATGTCGACTGTCAGCGCTGTCTCGTCGACGGTGACGATGTCTCGTTCGCGCTCGGGGGCATCGATCGCGGTGACAACGGTACGGAAACGCTCGCCATCTCTATTGTGACGAACCCAGCTCGGCTATGGCTCCGAAGTGGCTGTCCACCCGCCATCGATCGACTCGGAGACGCACTCGTCGTTACTCTCAGATACGATGACGTCACGATCGAATCCGGAACGCTCTCCGCGGTTCAGCGTTCGCTTCGTGGCGGCACGTCACTCGGGGAAAGCTGTACGACCCCCGGTGAGACGGCCGAACTCGATATTGAGTGGGATCTTCCGATGGAAACGCCGGATTCGGTGGCGGGCGAACGGACGAGCTTCGAGTTCGAATTCTTTGCCGAACAATGTCGCCATCTCGATGCGACCAACGGCGAGAATCCCTTCGTGGGGACGCCACCGTGTGAGGAGTTCGAGGACTGTCTCCCCTGCGACGGAGACGGCAGCGACCGGATCGCCAACGCGACCTTCGAGTACGACGGCCCCGACAAGGCGTTCGTCGAACTGGTACAGGGAACGAGCGGAAACAGTCCCCAAAGCAGCGATCTGTTCGCGGGAACGCTTGATCCGGGGGACACCTTCGTTTCGTCCCTGCCACCGTCCGGCCGCGCGGACGTCGACGTCCTCGTGGGAGGCGGGACGATCGGCCAGTTCCACACCAGTTGTTCACAACCGTTCGGGCCGGGGCTCGTCATCACTGACGGACTCCACAGTCTGACCGTGCTTGAGGCGGCCGACACCGCCGGAAACGCGATCTGTGAGGTACCCAACGCATGAATTTCAAACGAACGCTCAACGTCGGCGGTGTACTGCTGTTGATAGCATTGGTCGTCCCGTTCGCGATATATGCGGTCCCAATGACCGTCGGCGCGGACCACAGCTTCGTGGTCCTCACCGCAAGCATGACACCCGCCATCGCGCCGGGCGACGTCGTCATCGTCGCCGACCGTGATCCGGAGACGATCGTCGAAGGTGACGTGATCACGTTCACCCGCGGAACCAACGAGGTCCCGGTGACACACCGAGTGACGACCGTCGTCGAGGGGGTCGATGGAGTGGCCTTCGAGACGAAGGGAGACGCAAACAGCGATATCGACGCTTCGTTCGTGCCGGCTGACAACGTGATCGGGACGGTGATACTGACGATCCCGTACATCGGCTACGTCGTTCAATTCACCAATACGCCATACGGCTTCGTCGCACTCGTCGCCCTTCCCATCGGCTTGTTCGTCGTCTCGGAACTCTGGATGCTCTTTCAGCGGCGCTCGATCACGGTGGGTCCCGACGGCGAATTCGCAGAAAGGGAAACGACCCACGGGACGCCCGACGACACCGCCAGTTCCGATGCCAGTGCCGGTGACGTCAACGAGTTCATGATCACCACCCGGACGCTCGAGGGTGCGTTCGCTCCACTCGTCGCGCTCACCCTCTATAGCGGGTATATTGCAACCGTCCGGCTAACCGAAATAACGATCGCGGTCGCCGTCGGCAGCACGATATCGCTCGTCGCCCTCTCGATACTACTGGTGACCGCTCGCCGACGGAACGGGGACGCGCCGATGTCCGCCGAGCCCGAACCGGAACGATCCGAGTCGGAGCGGCCCGCAGCGGACGGTGGGATTGTATCAGGATCACCAGTCTCGGGACCGTTACCGGATGCGGACGGCGACGGGTCGGTGGACGAATGACCCAACTGAGCGCCGGTGCTATTCCCGTTGCACTCGTGGTCGTCTTCGCGTTGACCGTCGGTGGCGGGTTCCAAACCGCCGCGTTGTTTTCGGACTCGGAGACAGTGTCCGGGAGTTTCTCGACGGTCGAGACCTTCGAACCGATCGAGCAAATGAATCCCGATCCGACGATCGAAAACGAGTCGATTGCCGCCCCAATACACGGGACGGGCGCTCCCGAAACGAACGGAAGTGTTTCAAGCGGCGGGTCGCCAGAACCGACCGATCTCGACGGCGAAATGACTGCTCGCTCCGGATCGGCGGAGAACGGGAACAACTCGATTTCGGTGATGGACGACGGAACAAAAACGGAATCAGAAACCGAACGTGGATCGGACGCCGACACCGGTGACGAACCGGAGGACTCTCTCGAAACGGGCTCCGATCGCGATGACACCGAGGCGTCTGACGACGACACGAACAACCTCACCGACGGAGACAGCGGCGGGACCGACGATGGGAGCGATAGCGGGGCGAATGACGAGGCTGCCGGACCGAGTGACCCCGATGACGAAAGCGACGTTGACAGTGGCGATGGTGCTGACTCGAGCAGCGGCGAATCGGATGATTCCGAGGACGATACGGAAACGGCTGATAGCTTAAAAAACTCGGAAGGTGACGAGACGGAGGGCACGTCCGAGGATACGAATACAGCGGATTCGAACGACGAAAGCTCGGATGACGACGGCTCCACCTCGGACGGGGATCGTTCCTCGATCAATGATAACAGCGCCACCTCGGACACCAGCAGTTCCTCGGCGGACGACGACTCCACCAGTGGTACCACCTCCGAGGGTGGATCGACCGACGACGGAGACGGATCGGGAGACAACTCGAACGACAACGGGGACTCCTCCGATAGTACGGACAGCAGTGAAACTGACGAATAGCGTCATTTCTCAGCCGTCTACGGGACGACAGCATACCTAGCGATTCGTCCGACGTCGGGTTCGGCTATTGCTCGGCTATCCGATTCCGTCTCATCTGGACGGTGTGAACGAGCGACAGACCGGTGAACAGGACTACGAAAAACGCGAGTGTGTGCCAACTGGATACAAACGGTATTATCCCGAAATAAAGTGCCGTGACGAACGCCGCAGCAACCGCCGAAGTCCCGAGATAAACGTCGCTCCAGGAAAGGTGATTCTTCGGAACGACCTCCAGATAGATATCGAGCTGTTCGGCTTGCGGTGCTAACTCGATCGTCCCGCGGTCAGCGTCGTACTCGATGAACCCATATCGGTGTAGTCTCGGGAGATGTGACTGATACAGCGACGTATATGCACGCTTGCGCTGTTTGTACGTCACCTCCACGATCGGAACGTCGTTTTCCCACGCCGCGATCTGCTCGGCGAGATCTCGAATAAGAACGGGTCCATCATCCTCATACGTTCGTAGATACCGCAAGGCTTGGCGTCGTCGGGGGTTCGATAACGTCTCGAAGGCCCGATCTCGCAGGACGCTCGTCGCTTCGCACTCCTGCTCGTCTCTTGGTAGTTGTATGTCTATCGTTTGCATTGATCAATCTCTCGGAGATATAATGGAGATGAGTTAGCATAAACACGTACTATCGTTCCCGCGTTCGACGGCGAAACCCGTTCTCTCCAGGACCGGCAGTAACCTCCTACGGGAACTGGTAGGTTGCACCTAACTACGCGCTGAGCGCACTAACATCGGCAGGATGACCCGAGGCTCTGCAACGGTATCGAGTTGGAAACGTTCCGATTACACGGGGGCGAATCGGTGTCTCCCATGTACCGTAGTTAACGTGGCTCTCGCTGCTGGACTCGCAGCCGGTGGCACCGTCGCCGCCGCTATTGTCGGGGTCTCGTGGGCAGCCATCGCAGGGGGATCGATACTCGGCGGGTCGCTTCTCGTGATCTATTTTAACGGATATCTCGTTCCGGGAACGCCGACTCTGACGAAACGACACCTCCCGCGGTGGGTGCTGACGGCGTTCGGAAAGGATGATCCCGTTCGAATCGACGGTCCGTTCGATCCGGATGCGGAGCTTCGTGACGCCGGAATCGTGATCGAGAGTCCCGACGATCTGGAGTTACTCCCCGCCTTCGAGCGCGCCTGGCGGATCGCGATCGACGATATCGGGATCGCAGATATGTCCGTCGAGACTGAAATAATTCAACGGATCGCGGCTCTCGGGGAATTCGACGTCGACGACGTCGAACTTATCGAGGATCCGAACGCCTTCCAAGTGTGGTACGAGGGAGAACAGGTCGCAAACTGGGAATCGCGTGCCGCCTGTCTCGCCGACGTCACAGCGGCCGACGTCATCCCCGAGTATGATTCGTGGTGGCACGAGCGCCCGCTGGCAATGCAGGCGGAACTGCTCGGTGCGCTCCGACTGTTCCTCGATCGGTGTCCGGTTTGTCACGGCGCAGTCACACTCTCCCTGGAGGTCGTCAGCTCCTGTTGTCACGACTACAACGTGGTGGCAACCACCTGCAACGGCTGTAATGCCCGGCTGTTCGAGGTCGAAATCGATGGCGAACTCCCGGTTGATGAGGAGTAATCGGACCGTTCCAAGAACACTCCACCCACGCGCACGATCAATAGAATGAAACTTGTCGCGAGCGCGGCGCTGTAAGTCGCTACTTCCCAAACGGTGGGAAAGTCGAGGAATATGAAGTAGGACGACCGAAAACGACTGCATATGACCATGGATCGGAAGGACCTCACTGGAATGGTCGTTATCGGCCTCCTTCTCATAGCCCTGATCCTCGTCGTGGCGGGAGTCGAAACGGTCGCCGGATTCGACGTTCTTGCAGCCGGACCATCCGCAGTCGGATACCTTGCTGCCGGGAATTTCAGCGTTGGCGTCCTCTCAGCCGGGATGTTCTCGGTCGGGATATTTGCTGCAGGGATATTCTCCGTGGGAGTCTTTGCTATTGGTATCTTCTCGATCGGAATCTTTTCGTTCGGCATCTATGCGGCGGGATTCTATGCGGTTCGCGAGTATATCGAGACGACTGAATAGTCACGTCGCATA
>NZ_JBGUBC010000020.1:0-50069 GCF_041821145.1 Halopenitus sp. H-Gu1
GATCAGTATGAGCGTCTCGAAGAGCTTTGTGATGCCTGTGATCTACCTGTTCACCGGTGGCATGGTGATGTCTCTTCGAATAAAAAGAGCAAAGCTCTCGACGAGCCAGGTGGGGTTCTTCTAATCACACCGGAGTCGGTGGAAGCGCTGTTTCTTCGTCGACCATCGGTGTTCCGTCAAGCGTTACAGAACGTCTCTTACGTCGTAGTTGATGAAGTACACGCGTTCATCGGAACACCTAGAGGGAAACAGGTACAGTCGCTTCTCCACCGTGTTGAGAGAGCCAAAGGGGAGTGGATCCCGCGCGTTGCGCTGTCTGCTACGATTGGAGATCATAAGATCACTGCAGAGTTCCTGCGTCCGAACGCAGGAGCTGAGGTTGAGATTATCGACCCAGATGGTGATCGACAGGAGATCCGGCTTCTGGTAAAAGGGTATGAGAACAAGAACACCGGAAGTAACGAAGAAGACGAGGAGGAGCCCTCAGGGACAGTTGTTGATATCGCTGAGCAGATATTCACAACCCTTCGTGGGCAGGACAATCTTGTCTTCGCAAATCGCCGAATGGATGTCGAACTCTACACTGATCTGCTAAAGCGAGTCTCAGAGGACAGGGGAGTTCCGAACGAGTTCTACGCACACCACGGGAGTCTGTCAAAAGAAATTCGGGAAGAAAGTGAACGACTGCTGAAAAAATCGGGGACTCCTGCAACGGTTATCTGTACCAGTACGCTCGAATTAGGGATCGATATTGGATGGATGGACAGTATCGGCCAAATCGGGTCGCCGCCGTCAGTTTCCAGTATGCGGCAACGATTAGGTCGATCTGGACGGGAAGATGACCCTGCAGTGTTGCGAGTTTATATCCAAGAGCCAGAGATTACTGATTCGACGCCACTTGAGGACACATTACGCCCTGAACTTGTTCAGACGATTGCGATGGTTGACTTGTTACTTGAGAAGTGGTACGAACCGCCGAATCTTGATGCGCTGGAACTCTCGACGTTTATTCAACAGCTTCTCTCGCTCGTCGCTGAGCATGGTGGAATCAAAACGGAGGCTGCCTACCGTATTTTGTGTCAAACGGGGCCGTTTGATACGATTACGATCCCGCAATTCAAATTGTTGCTACGGGGGCTCGCAGACGAGGAGTTACTCAGTCAAGCGGGGGATGGAGATCTTATAATGGGGCTGACTGGTGAGAAGGTTACTCGGCACTATGATTTCTATGCCGCGTTCTGGAGTCCGGATGAGTACCGTCTCGTCGCTAATGAGAAAACGATCGGGACTCTCCCTGTTACGAGTCCGTTGGTGGATGGTAAGTTGCTGATATTTGGGGGGCAGCGTTGGGAAGTCGAGTCGGTGGATCAAGAGAAGCAAATTGCATTCTTGAAATCAGCTCCTGGTGGAAAAGTCCCGAAATTTGGCGGTGAAGGAGCTCTCGTTCATACTCGCGTTCGTGAAGAGATGTTCAGTACATACACTAGTACAGTGGTGCCGAGGTATTTGGATACGGAGGCAGTGGATTTGCTTGAAGAAGGTCGGGTACACTTTGAACGGCTTGATTTAGAGAATCAAAATCTAATTCGGCAGGGGGCGCACACGATTTTGTTCGTTTGGGCTGGTGATCGCGTCATGAATACGATACATCTGCTTCTCGCAGAAAGAGGTTATAAAGCCTCAAAGGCGGGAATGACGTTACAGGTTCAAAACTGCCAGCCTGCGGAGGTGTTAGAGGAGCTTTGTGAAATAGCATCATTACAGCCTGCTGAACCAGCCGCGTTAGCGGAGAGCGTCGAGAATAAGATCGTCGATAAGCACGACCGGTACTTGCCAGAAGAACTTCTAAATTTGAATTATGCATCCAATCGGTTGGATATTGAAGGTGCGTTGAATCAGATCAACGCGATCGTGAGTAATAACTAATTTTTCTTGGTGTCACCGGCTTCGCACTGGTCGCATTGTAGAGTGAGGTGAACTCTTGATGCTTGATGAGTGGCTGAATATCGTGGTTACTCTGAGTTGATTCGCGCCTTGGATCTGTGTTTGTTATGGGGTGGTTTGACAGCAAAACGCTTTTTGTGAGCCGAGAGTGACCCCAACTATGTCTCCTGGGTCTGCTTCGGTGGGGGTTGACCGGCAAGCCGATATTGAATCTGGTACTTATCTTCTGCACGGGTATGGTACTAATCGGCTAGAAGAGATCCAAGTGACGCAGTATGATTTGAGGGTTGCTGGTGGTGTGGAGAATCATTGGGACAGGGATTCGTTCACATCCTCTGCTGCGTATTATTTTGATCGTCAACATGGGTCTCCGGTTGCGAGTTCAGGGGAGCTGAGCGTTATTTCGAAGACTGAACTGTCGAGACCAGTCTATGTTTGGGGTCGGAAAGTAAAGCCGGTGAACCCGACGAAAGTGACTCTTAACGCGGAGGATCCGGAGGATCGGGAGAAGCTCAAAGGATTCGTACAATCCTGTTTCAAGCGAGCGATTCCGAATGAGCGGTACACGTTTCAGTTTTTGAATGAAATTGTTCGTGATGAGCCGGCGTTTGCGGGTGATGAGTTTGCTGCTCACCCGAAGCACGACATCAAGATTCAGGTTACGGCTGGGGGGAGAGTTCTCGTTCACGTTGAGTCGGGGTTCTCGATTCGCAGTACATCGACTCTGGATGAATTGTATTCGAGTGGCGATAATCCGTACGGAAAGCGTGTGGCCCATGATCCGGAGCGGTATTATAATCAGGGACAGGGGTACCTTCGCGGGTGGAGTGAGTATCACTACACAGACCACATCTCTGGTGCGGGGTCCTCGATCGCAGAAATGCACGAAGGAAGTGTAGACGAAGAATGGCGACAGCGATTGATAGAGGAAGATCCGAAGCTGTTAGATGTGAAATATGGTGACAATGTTCGTCGGCAAGCACCGCATTTCCTTCGTCTTTCTCCGCGGACTGAGCAGGTCAAGGATCTAGAAATTGGTTTTTATAAGCGGTTTGATCGGAGGAGTGCGATGATGCCTGGAGAGCGGTATGAGCTCTCAACAGAGTTTTTGGGTGAGTTGAGTCGTTTGCCAGTTTTGGAGATGGATTTTGAACCCGGGCCGCGTAATGCTCCCTATCAGTTTCTACAGATGCGGGACGTGGATCGGTTGGTTTTCGGAAGTGAGCGACCGGCGCGTTCTCCCGGGAAGGGGCTTCGAAACCACGGCGTGTATGGGAGTCCATCTCGCTACCGGGTCGGTGTACTCATTCCAGAACAGTGGGAAGAATCGTTTGGAGAATTAACCGGGCTTGTTGCAAGAGGTCTCAAAGAGATCGGTGCGCCCGCTGGTGTGACCGGGTATAATTACGTGTTAGGTGACGTGTCGAACTATACGCCGGTCGTGCACGATGTCCACGATGAAACTGATGCGGTGATTGCGATTGTTCCGGATAAGGGTGCCTCAGAAGAGTTCGGAATAGATGATCCGCACAAGGAATTGAAGCGGACGTTATTACGGAAAGGGGTGCCGACGCAGATGATGCAGAGGTCTACTGTTGATGAACTGGTAGGCCAGCGGGCAAGCATCGGGAATGACAAAATGTTGAATGTTTTAAGTGCTGTCGTTGCGAAGGCGGGTGGGACCCCGTGGCAAATTGATTCGCTGCCAGGTGAGACGGATGCGTTTATGGGGCTCGACGTAACGTACGATTCGTCGTCAGGACAGCACTCAGGTGCGAGCGCCAGTGTCGTGTTTTCCGATGGGACAACGTTCGCGGCAGAATCGACGACGCAACAGGGAGGTGAGAAATTCGCTCCACGGCACGTTGAGCAGTTCGTCCGCGATTTAGTCTTCGACTTTGCGGCCGAACAAGGATACGAGATTGACCGTCTCTGTATTATGCGAGACGGGAAGATCTCGGAAGATATCGACGCAGTACGGGACGGATTAACCGAAGTGGATGCAGAAGTCGATATCGTTGGTGTTCGGAAAACAGGACAGCCGCGAATCGCATATTTCGATGGGACTCGGTTCCGTATCGCCGAGAAGGGCGTTGGATTCGTGGACGATGCGCGATCCCAAGCGATTGTGCATGCGTTCGGAAAACCAGAAATCCGGGATGACAACCCGGTAGGAACGCCTCGAACGTTCCGGTTGACCAAGGACTCTGGCCCGACGGACATCGTGACGCTGACTCGACAGGCGTACTGGTTATCAGAGATTCATTACGGGAGCCCGGTACGCAGTCCAAGACTCCCGGTTCCGATTAAGTACGCTGATATGGCTGCGGAGTACGTTCGGAAAGAGTTCGTCTCACCGGGAACCGTAATCAAAGGTCCCGCGTATCTCTAGTTTGAGAAGACGGTTGCAAATCGCTGATTCTCACTCGGCTGGTTACTCGATGGTGACTGGAGTTTCGTCAAGGAGCGTTTGGAGGCAATGGATGGTGTCGGTTACTGCGCTTGTGAGTTCGGGTGAGCGCCACGTATACGGCTCGTCGACGTCGGTGAAGTAGAGCGTCGCAGTAACGTCTCGTGTCGGGTCTTGTCGTGTAAGTGCGGCCGCGTAGGCGAAAAGCTGCGGGCGGTGATGTTCGGCTTGTGCCTGTAAGAACTCGTCAAGCGGCTGGGTCAAGGGTTTGTGGTCGGTTTTGTAATCGATGACGTGGAATGCGTCATCGGTGACGACGAGGTGGTCGATGAATCCACTGACGGTTCCAGTGTCGAGAGAGAATTCGATGTAGTACTCGTCGTGCGTGTGCTGGACGGTGGGGTCGGTGTGAAGGTCGTTGAGGTATTGGATCGCTGAGTCGGCGGCGGTCTCGATAGCGTCGTACGCTGGGTCAGGATACGTGGTATCGGTGAGTCCGGGCGTACGGTCGTGTTGTTCCTGGATCGCTTGCTCAATGACGAGACGACGGTCGCCGCGCGGCGGTCGGGTTTCGCAGAGGCGATGGACGGCGTGCCCGTAGATAGCGGCTGGGATGGCTCGGTCGTCCGTCTCGGGATACTCGTGTTCACTGGTGTCATCAGAGTCGTACGCCACGGCGGTGGCAGTGACTTGGTGGGTCTCATCGTGTCGCTGAAGTTCGACAGTACCGGCGGGAATGCGGCTCAGGTCGGACGCGGACAGGCTGAACTCCCAGGGTTGCTCGTACGCGTACGTGGAGCGCTGGGTTGACGCCGGGACGGGGTCGGGCTCGTGGTCGTACTGTTCGGAGTCCGGTGGGAGGCGAATGGTGATCGTGCCGTGTTCGGCGTTGCCGTCGATATCGTAGGGGAGTGTCGCGGAGAACACGCCATTCGTTTCGAGGGCCTCCCACGCTGCGACGGCGTCGTCGGTGCCGAAGAGTGCGGGTTGGATCCAATCACGGTAGGAGGACGGGTCGTCGGGGTCGGGCTGTTTGATACCGGTGTCGTGGTCGTCGTCCGCGGTGTGGCGGCCGGTAAGGATGAGGTGGTCTTCGGCGCGGGTGGCGGCGACGTAGAGGATGCGTTTTTCTTCGGCGCGTTCTTCGGCGCGGCGGCGGTCCCGGGCGACGTGCCGCATAAGCGTGGCGTTGGAGTCGGTACGGTCGTCGGTAGGGATGTTCAGACCGAGTATCGGGCGTCGCGCGCCGGTGATGGGAACGCGCTCGTACTCGATGCTACCGTTACTAATGCGGGCTTTGTCGTTGAATTCTTTCCCGAGGCCAGGTGCGATAACGACAGGGTATTCCTGGCCTTTCGCCTCGTGTACGGTCAGAATGCGAACGCCTGTCGAGTCGCTCGCGTCGTTGGCTTCGGGTTCTTTCTGACCCTGGTGGGCTTGATTTGTGAGACGCGCCGTGATGCGTTCGAGACTGGGGACGCCACTCGCGTCGAATTCGCGGAGTTTGTCGCGGAGCTTGTCGATGTTGGCGAGCGCGGTGGTACCGCGCTCGTCGGCGGCGATCGCAGCGAGGTATCCAGTTTCTTCGAGGATTCGATCAGTGAGGCTGACCCAACTGTCAACAGTCGCCCCAGGTGTGTCTTTGGTACCGGCGTACGCGCGCCAACGTTCGATATCTTCGACGACGGATTCAACGTCGGAATCGTCGCTTGTTTTCAGAGAGTCCCAGAGAGAGTCGTCGGGGGTGTGAGCGGCGGCGAGTTGCGTGTCGGTGAGTCCGCAAAGCGGTGAGCGCGCGGCGGCGTACAGTGCGGTGTCGTCAGTGGGATCGGCGAGGGCGTTTAACAGCGCGGTGAACGAACGGATTTCGGGTGTCTCAAAGAACCCTTCGCCTTTGATAACTGTGTACGGGATACTCGCGGCGCGGAGTCCGCGTTCGTAGTCTTTCAGGTCGCTTCGAGAGCGAATGAGGACAGCGATGTCCTCAGGTTTGAGGGGACGCGTTTCTGTTTCGGACGCTGCATCGTCATCGGTGACGTTGATGCCCTCGTTCAGAAGGGCGGCGATACGGTTAGCGATCGCTGTCGCTTCAATGTCGGCCGGTTCGGATTCGGGGAGGCTCGTGAGGTCGTGGGCATCGCCGAGATATCGTTCACGTAACTCGGTCTCGACGGGAATTGGAACGTACTCAATAATCGGGTCGAGTGCCGCAGGGGTGTCGCGCCCGGCGGTGAGCGGGCCGCTAACGGCTTCGTACGGTTCGTTGTCGCCGTACGAGAACACGCGGTCGAACAAACCGTTTATCGCGCGTAGCGTTTCGGGGAGGGTGCGAAAGTTCGTTGTGAGTCCCGGATCACACTCGGTCGATCCGTTCGCGGTGTTCGCGTCTTGCATCGCGGCGGCGGCAGTGCCGAACACCGTGACGTCGGCATCGCGGAAGCGGTAGATACTCTGTTTGACGTCGCCGACGACGCACACGTTATCGGCGTCGAACGGGTCTCGACCGCTCGTGAGCGCCCGGACGAGCTGCCACTGCCGCGTGTTCGTGTCTTGGAACTCGTCGACCATGACATACCACAGGTCTTCGCGGAGCCCGGTGACCGCGTCCTGATCGGTGTCGGCGAGGAACGTGAGTGCGTGCCCGATCAAATCGTTATAATCGAGCACACCTCGCTGTCGCTTACGGTCATCGTACGCGTCAAGTGCGGCTTCAGCGAGATCGGCCAGCGCGGTCAGGAGTTCGTGCGCCCCGCGGTCGGGGTCCAGTGATGCGTCCGTCGGTCTCGATTCGGGTTCTAGTGCGCCGAGGACGCCGTCAATAGCCTCGTGGAATCGCGTGGCTATCGGACCGTCACTCTCACGGAACGACTTGTTCCCGTAGTAAGTACCATCTCCGTACTGACTACCGTCGTCTTTGGTGAGCGCGTCACAGAGTTGCAGACACAGCGAGAGTTGCTGGATCGGCGTCGCGTTCTCAATATCCACGCTCGTGAGTTCGTCGTAGATGTCGAGGACATCGTACCCGACGCGTTTCATCGGGTTGACACCGAGTCGATCGGTGACTTCGTCGTCGCTGTACAGCGTACACAACGTGTCAAGATCGTCCCAGACGGTTTCGAGTAACCGTTTGGGATCAGCATCCAGCGGGTGGAGTTCGACGAGGTGTTCCTCGTACGCCTCCGGGTCTTCCAGTGCGCGGATCTCGCCGATCCATTCCCCAGTCATATCGTGTTCGGCGATGAGTCCGGTCAACACATCTACGAGCTTCGTTCGGTCGAACATTGGGGCGAGAACGCGCGTTTCCGAAGGTTCCGTTTCGACGAGTTCGGTGGCGACAGTCGTTCGGAGTCGGGCGGCGTCGTTGTTCTCTAGTACCTCGAAATCCGGATCCACGGCGGGGTGGGTAACGGCGTATTCTTCGAGGATGCGGCTACAGAACCCGTGGGTGGTATCGATATATCCGGATTCGACGCCGTCAGCGGCAGCACGCCAGAGGGCCCCTCGGTCAGGGTCATCGATCTCGTCGAGCCGGTCGCGGATCTTCTCGCGGATTGATCGTTTCAGATCTCTGGCGGCCCTCTCGGTGAACGTCGTGACGACGATTCGTTCGGGGAGTCGCCGGGCAGTTTCGGGATCGGTAATCCGGTCGATGTCGTCCGGAATTCGGTACTCCGGTTCGTCGCCACGAGCGGTGAGGCTGTCCGGTCCATCGAGGTGAGCGCGGAGAATCGTTAGGTACCGGTCGGTGAGCGTCGTCGTCTTTCCGGTGCCGGCTCCAGCCTCCACGATGACGTTCCGATCGATCGTTCGCGCGGCGCGTTGCTGTGGGCGGGTGAGCGGGAGTTCCTCGTCGGTATCTCCGCGCGCGTCGTCAGTCATTGTGTGCCCTCCGCGTCGAGTCCGGGTGCGTATTGTGGCGTGTTCGCGTCGGTGAGGTTGTCGTGGATGGCGTGTCGCCGGTGGTGTCTAACGTCGCACGCGTCGCGGTACGAACAGTACTCGCACCCGGCGGTGTCGGGATCGAGAACCGTCGGGTGGAATGACCCGTTCTCAACGGCGGTCGAAATACGGTCGATACGGTCCGGAACGGTTTCGTGGAGGAACTCGGAGAATTCCCCGCGCGTATCGAACGTTAGTGATCGGTAGCGTCGCAACGGTTCTGGATCATCCTTCCCCCAGTAGGCGTGTGCAGCGTCTTCCTCTCCGCCAATCGTCCCGTCGTGCGGGGAAATGGAACTGGTCGGACTTACTTGGTAGTAGGAGGCACCGATCGGGTCACCGTCGAGCGCGTTCTCGGCCATCAACAGGTACGCGGAGAGTTGGAACGCGTGCCCGTCGATCGTGTCGCGTTCACTCGGTGTACTACCGGTTTTGTAGTCCATTCCAACGAGCCCGCCGTCCGAGGTGATATCGAGCCGGTCGATCTTCCCGCGAATCGTAACGTCAGTTCCGGGAACTGGTACCGGGTCGTCCGAGATCACTTCAGGGCCGTTCTCCTCGGGAGTGAGGCCAACGTGCGCCTCGAAGTACGTCGGTGTCGCGTCACGCGGTGCGAGTTCGACTTCAGTGTCGAGGAACCGTTTGAACAACCCGGGCGCGGCGTCTGCGTCACCGTACCGATTCTCAGGGACATCGAGCCCGTTGAACAGCGCGGCGACCCACGTATCGTGGAACACGGTCTCGCGCGCGTCGAGTTCCGCAAGTCGGTCCGCAGCGACCTCGTACAGTACCGCTTCCGCGTCTTCGAGCGTGTCCTCCGTGACACCTTCGTGCCCGTGCGAACACCATTCGCGGTAAAATTGTTCGAAAACGTCGTGAACGTAGGTACCGGCGTTCATCGCGTTCAACTCCAGCGTAATTTCTTCGTCCGGCTCAATACCGAGGCCGTACTTGAGATAGTATTTGAACCCGCAGTCGGCGTACGTCTCCAAACGACTGGGACTGTACGAACTCTCTGCACCTTGAAGCGCGTCGACGACCTCCGGATCGACGTGTCCGTCGTAGTCGCCGACTTCGTCTTTCGCCCGCGCAGAGGCGACAGTGACTCCGGCGGCGAGTCGATCGGGTGCATTCGTTCCCTCGACAGCGACGTCGTACGTGTCGGCGTTCGACGCGATCTCGGGGGGCGCAAGTGCTCCCGTATCGATGGCCGTCGCAAGCGAGCGGTGGACATCCGCGTGTGTCGCCGGTTCCGCTCTCCCGTCAACCCTGTCTGCCTCCAGCCCGGTGACGCGTTCGAGCTCCAAAACCGGGTCAGCGAGGACGTACGGATCTCCGTTCGGATTACGCTCGGGAGCTGAGAACGTCACGTTCGCGTCAGAAGCAACGAACTGTGCGAACGCGTACCGTGTTCCAGCGATCGGATCCGCAGCCTCGAACTCAGGGTGTGCGTCGTTAATCGGTCGCGCGAACGCTAAGCGGCGCGGCGGTGATGGCGTGTGTTCGGTTGTCAATCCGGGAACGAACACGTACTCGATGGGGTTCGCCACCGCCTCCACTGGCGAGCACACACGCACGCTGTCTGTCCGTCGACCGATCGACGTTTCCACTGATACTTGTTCGAGCGCACGTCGCACCGCTTCGATGTCTGGCTCCTCACCGCTACCTTGCTCGGTCGCCTCCCGACGCGCGGTCAGCGACGCACAAACCTCGATCGCGTTTTCGATCGCCTGCTGTTCCCGTTCCCGGACGTGTCGTGAGAGCGAGACAGCCTCGGTGAGACGTATCCCATCGTCCGTAGTCGGTACATCGAGCACGTCGAACAACGCTTGCCGTTCGGCATCGACATCAAGGGCGTTTACAAAACGCTCACACGCCGTGACAACATCTCTAATCAGGGCCTCGGCGTCTGCATCCACGTGAGTCGTGAGAGTTGCTACCCGTGTGGATTCAAGCAAGTCAGCGTTCCGGAGCACAGCACGGATCGTTTCACAACGCTCGGGAGCGACGAGCGGGTTCGACAAGAGGCGGACGAGTGGTGCCTGTCGATTTGGTTCGCTACCGAGGTCGATCGCCGCCTCGAACAGTTTTCCAGTCGCCGTGGCGAAAAATGATCGTGACGAACGGATCGATACTGGAACGTCCGCGTCACGGAGCGCGTCTCCGAGACGGTCGTTGTACGTCCCGTCATCGAACGGGGCGACAGCAATCGTGCTCGGATCGACACCGGACCCGATCAGCGACCGCACCGATCGAGCGATCCCGCGGATTTCGTTCTGCACCGTCGCGTACGTCTCCAGTGAGACACTAGATCCAATACTAACGGGGTGACTGGCCCCGTCATCGTGCTGGTATAGGGACGCGGCTGCGATCTCTCTCGACGACGACTCCGCAGTAATCGATTCACCCCTCGTGAATCCGAGATCTTCGTACCACCGAGCGAGTCGACGAATAGCGTCATCCGCCCCAGCGACTTCGTCACGATCAGTCACGCGCGTCAGCACGACACTGGTGTCGAAAGTGTCAGCGAGTAGCCCTACGACATCTCGTTCCTGTGGAGACAGCGTCTGGAACGATCCGACGACCACTACGTCAGTCGTCGGGAGTTCGGATTCGAGGAGCGGTTTCCCGGCCTCAAGGACGTGACGGAACCGCTCGCTCCGGAACGTCTTCGTGTCCTCGAATCCGTCTGCTCGCACCTCTTGAATCAATTCAACGAACCGTGACAGTGACTGTCCGTGCTCGGGGATTCCTTCGCGGATTAGCCGCTGTTCTACTTCAGTACTCGTGATTGCGCCAGCGAATTCCAGTAGTGTCAGCAGCTCCTCGGTCTGTTCGATAAGCCCTACCGACGGGGCATCTTCACTGTACAACGGATGGTCCGAGTTGTCGATGCGATCGAGTGCCTCTTCGACAATCCATTGCCGTTCCGCGACGGAGACGTGCGTCGTCGGCCCCTCGTATGTGTCGCCCTCGTACAAGTCATCGACAAGCGTCCGAAATCGTTCACACCGAAGTTCGATAGGAGAACCGTACAGACCCCACTGGTCAGCAACGACCTCATCATCCACGGTCGGTGGTTGGATATACAGGACTGACTGCGGCGACTCCGAGGATCGATCACTAGCCCACTGAAGAGCGGCGGATCGACCACGAGAGGGTGTCGACATAGAAAACATCCGGCGCATCGTTATGCTGTTATCCTCACGCAACTACCACGTCAAACTTGCGTTGCACAAAACTGATCCAGATGCCTCGTACGCCTGCGCATACGTCTCTATCAATTCGGAGCCCTACTTATAGGGCCGTTTCGTCCACGTCTTCCTCCTCGTCGTCGTAGGCGTTGACGACGCTCCGATTCTGTTCTTCGTTGTGTGTATCCCAGCTTGTGCGCCACTCAGACGTTACATCGGGACTTTCTGCGCCGTGTTTGGTGTGGCGATACCGGATACGTGTCAATACCGGGGTGTTCATTGCGTCGCCGGAAATGACTGCTTGACCAGGGGTTAGTCCGGGAAGTTCGTCGAGAACGTCTTGGCCAGCGCTTTCGACGGACTGTTGGATGGCTTGCTGGTCGTTCGGGTTCTGGATCTGCATAATGATTTGAGTGCCGCACTGGGAGAGGACGTCGGCGTCGAGTTTCGATGGGCGTTGGGAGATGATACCGACGCCGAATCCGAACTTCCGGCCTTCGGAGAGGATCGTTCGGAGTATGCCGAGTGACCGTGCGCTTCCGTCTGGAGCGAAGCGGTGACCTTCTTCGAGTAGCGTAAACAGCGGGAAGTCAAGCCGATCGTCGTCCCCTCGCATCGCTTTCTCGCGTGCCTCGTACAGTTTCCTGAGAAGCGCGGCGGCGAGCATCTGCTGATCGTCTTTTGACAACTGATTGAGTTTGAGTACGGTCACCTGTCCCGGCGCGACGAGATCGGTTAGATCCTCGCGGGCGGCGCGAACGAACAGGTCTCGATCGAGTGCGCGCTGAATCCGCCACTCCAGTGCTTCCGCGGTATCACTCTTCTCGCCATCCTCCTCGTAGCATCTCTGGACGAGGTCGTGAGCGCTGATGTCGTTTGTTTCTTGCTGGAGTTTGCGCCAGGCCTTTTGCAGGACGTACTTCATTTTGTCACTCGGGCCGTCCAGAAGTGCGAGGAGGTCGCCGTAGTTGAGGTCAGGAATGGCGATGGAGATCTCGTCCGGTTGAACAATATTGACCTCCGGGGTGTAGTCGCCCTCGCTGAACACGTTGGAGTTCTTGGGTTTCCGCATATCGGCGAGCGTGTCATATTCGCCGTGCGGATCGAAGACGAGCATCGCGGCGCGGGAGGACGGCCGCATCATTTCTTCCATAATGACGCTAGCCGTGTAGGATTTCCCGCTACCTGTCGACGCGAGGATAGCGAGGTGGGTCGAGGCGAACTCGTCGATGGGGAGGAAAACGTTCGTATCGCGTGCCGGCCGGTTGAGCAGCCAGCCGACGTGGGCGACGCCGGCATCGCTTTTCCAGTCCGCGTTCGGGAGGACGCCTTCGAGGAAAGCGTTGTTGGCGAGGTGAACACGTGACCCGGCATCGGGGAGTGACCGCGGGTTCGTGAATGTCCCCATATCGTCGTCGAAGTACCCGATGATGCGTGCAGTCACGCGGTTGATTTCGACATCACCGGTAGGGACGCCGAGGGCGTCGGCGACTGCGTCGGAATCAACGCCCGGGTTGGCCAGAAAGTCACCAGGGAGACCGCGTTCCTGTTCGGTGTTCGTGACGCGGGCGAGAACGTCTTGGTGTTCGCCTTCGACGGTGGTATCGTATACGATGAACTCGCCCGTGCGGACATCGATGTCGTTCGGAGCGATGAACTGGAATTCGTCTGCGGAATCACCGGGTTGTTCAACAGTCCCAACAACCGTGTCCGATGCAGCAGGGGCGTCCCGATTCTTCGGCGGAACGGGGAGGTCATTGCTCATCGAACCACCCCGCGGTCGCTGCTCGTCTCCCAGCGGACTTTCTGCTCGATGACGTTCAGAAGTTCCTCGTCAGCGGAGCTACCGTCGCGGAGCCGGTCGAGGAGCGCGAGCGTCACCTCGGCTCCGAACCGGTCGGCCGTGGAGATTAGCCGGTCGTAGTACTGTACTCGAAGAGCACCCTCGGGGAAGTGGAACTGTTCAAAGCCTGCTCGCGGGAGCTTGAGGATCGAGTCGTCTATTTCGAGCGTCCACGGCGGCATTTCCTGGGTGACATCCGTAAAGTTCGACCCATCTGAGGTGGGTTCAAGGTTGGCGTATCCGAGGAATGCAACGCCGAGGAGCGTGCGTTTTTCATCGACGTATCCCGGGACGAACAGCTCCTGATCCGGGTTCGAGAGGCGCGGGCCAGCACGTCCTTGATCCGGGTCAACAAGCCGTGAATCGTAGACAACGCCAATGAGGGCATACTCGTCCCCGCGAATCGTCGTGGTCGAGTACACCGGCTGCCCGAACTCATAATCCTGCTTTTCGGGCGGTCGTTCGCGCTCGCGGTCGCGGTACACTTCGATAACGTAGTCCATTTGTGAGTGCGACTCGGCAACCGTGCCGAGCGTGAGATCGTTCCCGGAAATGGCTGGCGTGTCGTCGGTGGAATCTGAGTGTGTCATGGTGATGTGTTGATGGTGGTGGATGCGGCTTCGGTCAGCGGCGTCGCCGCTGTTTGCTCAGGGTCTTCGCGTCCCACTCGATGGGGAGCCCTTCTTCCTCGGCGAAGTTCTGGACGAGGGCGAGAAACCGGCGCTCCGCGTTGGAATCCAAGACGGCGTTTGCGTCCGCCTGCTGGATGATTTCCGGATAGCCGCGACCGACACCGGCTTCGGCCCGCACGACGTCAACGACGTAGTCGACGAGTCCTTCGCGGAGGATCCAGCCGGGGAATTCTAGATAATCCATCGCATTCCCGTCCGGGATGTCGAGGTATGTGAACAGGACATCAGTGGTGAACTCGTGAGTTGCGCCTTGGTAGCTGGCTTCCATCGCGTCGATGGTGCCATCTTGCCGGTGAATAAAGAGCTGAGACCGGTCGCCCCAGTTGGTCGTGAACGCGTCGAGGATGCGGGAATCCGCAACGAACGGTTCATCGCTTAGGCGGTCCCGGTACGTTCGACGAAGGAGTTTAGCGATGTTGGTTCGCGTGCTTCCGGCGGAGTACCCGACGACTGGGATACCGTAATGGTCGCTCGCTGCGAGTACGCGGGCCATTGTACGGCGGTACTGCTCGTCGCGCACGTCGGGCGCGTACGTGTTGGCGAACGTGGGAACGAGCGGCCCATCGTATAGAACGACCGGCGGCGGATCGAGTTCCGCAAAGCGCTCGATGCACTCGATCACTGTCTCTCCTTCGTCGCGGTAACGTTCGTGCCCGGGTGCTTGCCCGTCCGGGTACCGGAGCCCGTCTTCGCTGTCTGAGGATGTCGTGACTGCGATCGGCCCGAGGATCCGCGTGTTAACACCTTCATCGTAGTCGCCGTTCTCGTGGTGGTGGTTCGCCATCCACGCGACTTGCACGAGACCGAGCGGAACGGTGAACTCATTCGTCGGACCGAGTTCCGACCCGTCGGCCGCAACCGTCGTCACTCCTTTTAAGACGTCTTTCGCGTACTCGTTGACCTCCTCGTGATTGTCCCACGACGCCGATTGCTCGAACGGAACCACTGGGGTATCGTAGTCGTCCCACTCTCGGCTCGGGAGCGCACCAGGATAGCGGTCGGGACCGAGTTTTGAGCGGAGCGGATCTGCCTCGTAGTCTTCGAGCGCGTCCCGCAATGCGTCTTGATACTTCACCACGGTTTCGGACTCGTCCCGTGCGAACTCTCGAATCTCACCGGTGTGCTCACGGAGCCCATTGAGCGCACGGTCCGGATAGAACGGCATTACTCGGACACCACCTTGGTCATCTCCCGGTCCTCGTCTTTGGTCAGTTCGACTGTCCGCTCGGTCATCGATTCGAACGTTCGGTCGTGGCTCACGACAAAGAGCTGGTTCAACTCGTCAAGGTCTTCGAGTTGCGCGACGAGGTTCTGTTTCTTCTGTTGGTCAAGGTTCGCAGTCGGCTCGTCAAGGAACGCAACGCCGACGGACGCAAGCTGTTCGAGGACAGCGAGGCGTACGGACAGCGCTGCGGCCATCTTCTCGCCGCCCGAGAGCGTGTCGAAGGGTTTGTTCTGCCCGCGAACGCGAACGCGAAGGTTGTACGTCTTGTCCCAGACGAGCGTCTCGGTCGGATTCCCGCGGAGCTGCTGGTAGATCGTGTTCGCGCGATCACCGATCTCGCTCGTGACGAGGTCACGGAGATCCTCCGCCCCTTGCTGGAGACTGTTGCGAACCCACCGCGCGAACTCTTGGTCGCGCCGTACTTCCTCGATTTCGGCTTCTAGCGACTGTTTTCGCTCCCGTTTTTCTTTGAGGTCGTTGAGTCCATCGCGGGCGTCCTGCAAGTCGGACTCTCGGTCTTCCAGTTTACCTTCAGCCTTCGAACGATCGTCACGCAACTCTCGAAGGTTACTCTTGACCATGGTGAGACGATCGGGATCGAACTCTGACTGGAGGTCTTCGACTGTCTCTTCGATACCGTCGCGTTTCCCTCGAAGGGACTCCAATTTCTTGCGCTCTGCTTCGACTTCTTCCTCGCATTCAGGGAGTTCGGCCGCGTCGTCTTCTTTCCGGATATACGTCTCGTGGGCATCTGCAGTATCTTCGATAATCGCCTCTACATCGCTAATTTCAGTGTCGAGCCCATCGAACTCGGCGAGGTCGTTCTGAACGCGTTGGTGTGCGAGGAGATGCTCTCCTAAGGTGCGACGCGCATCCTGAAGAGTAGCTTTCGTTTCATCGACATCCGTGGCTTTCGCCTTCGCGGTGTGGTAATCATCGACGACGCCTTCCAGTTCGTCGCGTTCTGCTTTCTTCTCCGGAAGAGCGTCGAGAGTATCGGTGAGACTCTCACGCTCAGCTTCGAGTTCCTCTCGCTCTGTGCGGAGATCACTGATTTCCGTAGTGATACTGTCGAGTTGCTCCTCCAGTTGCGGGATCTGGTCGACCGCCTCCTTGGACTCCCTTGCGGACTCGATGTCCTCATCGAGAGCTGCGATCTCCGACTCGACTGCCGGAATTTCTGTGTCCGTGATTGCTCCGATGCGACCCTCGTTTTCTTCGATCACGCTCTCGCGGTGCTCGGCGGTAACCGGCTGATCGCAGGTTGGACACGCAACTTCCGATGCCTCGCCCAACTCGATCTCTCGGAGTTCCTCGTTTTGCTCACGGCACTTTTGACGTTCGTTTTCCAATGATTGCTTCTTAGCGACGAGATCCTGCCGTTGCTCCCGTAGTTTTGTGAGACGGTTGGCCTCTTCGCGGCAGCTCTTCGCGTCCTCGATTTCCCCACGGAGTTCCTCCACGTCGTTCTCTAATCGCCCGGTTTCCTCAGTGATGGCGTTGAGTCGCTCTCCGATCTCCTCAACACGTCCTTCTTTTTTATGCAAATCTTCGATTTCTGCTTTCAGCGCCTCGTACCGTTCCTTCTTCGGTTCCAGCTCTTCTACGCGGTCGTGTGCTGCTACTGCCTCGCGTTTGTCCTCCTTCAGCCGCGAGATCTTGTCGCGTACCCGGTCGATATCTCCGTTAAGTTTCGTGAGACGAGAATCGAGTTCGTCGCGCTTCTCACGTTTCTCCTCCAGTTCGCCGAGTCGCTCTTGAGCCTCCAGATGCTGTTCGTGGTCGTCCTTGACCTCTTCGAGGCGTTCCTTCGCTTTCCGCGCTTTCTCACGTCGATCCTTGGCGTTCGAAAGGGTCGTCTTCTGTGCGGGGATTTTGTCTTCTTTGAGCCGAGTCCGTTTCTGTCGAGCGTCTTCGAGATCAGTCTGCAGCGATTCGAGATCATCCTTCTCGTTTTCCAGACCGTCGATTTCGCCGGTCAGTGATTCGACTTTTTCTTGCAGTTCATCAACGCGGTCTTCGTAATTGGCTACGTCGCGTTTGGCCTCTGGAAGGTCTTCGAGTCGTTCTTCCAGACGTGTAATCTCGTCTTCTAATTCTCCTATCTCGCCCTCGAATTCGTCTTTCAGTCCACTAAGAGACGAGTACGCCTCACGGTATCTTTCGATATCGAATAGCGGATCGAACGTATCGATCCGATCAGCCTCGGACTGAGTGAAATCAGAAATGAAATCGGTTTGAGGAACGCCGACACTGCGTTCCCAGACGTTCGAGAGATCGTCGGCGGTATCGACGTTGAGTCGGTTACACAGCCAATCTTTAACTTCGCCGCCGGTGTCGAGGCCCAGGAGGTCGCCGTTCTCATCGAGGACATCGTACTTGGATCGCCCCGCCCAGCGTCGAACAGTATACGTCTGCTCGGTCTCTCGGACTGTGAACGTGACTTCGACGTGACCTGAGGATTCGCCATCCCGAACCAACCGGTCTTGGTTCTGGAAGGGATGCGTATCGAAGAGAGCGTACCCGACGGCCTCCTGAATCGTGCTCTTCCCGGAACCGTTGTCACCGAGAATCGCGGTGACACCGGGACCGATAGTGATCGTCGTCTCGTCCGCGTAACTCTTGATGTTCTCCAGCGTAACCTGATCGATTCGAATACTCATTCCGCCACCTCCTCGTCGTCTTCGGCACCTTGGCCATCCGGGAAGAGCTCACGACGCCGTTCTCGAAGAAATTCCGCGACCTCCACAGTGGACTGGTTATTTTTATTGACGAGCTTTTCCGTCCGATCCAGCGTATCCGCGACGGCGTCCGTTTCGCCACTATACCGGGATTCCCCGGCGAGAGTCGTGAACACGCGGTCCTGTAGCGCGTCCGTGTTGACCGTACCGTCGGGATTGAATGCCTCGTTCCGCTCAAGATCCCCGAGGAGTTCCTGCACGGCTTTCCGTTCGGTGTGGTTCGTCGGTTGCGTGTACAGGGCGTCGAGTTCCTCCTCGATGATGTCAGTCAGTGTCTCAACGTCGAACGTCGCGTGATCGAGCAAGAGTGTCCCTTCCAAACGGAGGTTGATGAGAGGACGGCGTCGCCCACCGGTACCGTCGCGGTAGATACTACGCCGGCAGGTGTCTTCGACATCAGTGCGTGCATTAGCCACCTCATCTTCAAACTCAGCGCGGAGGTCTTCGAACGTGCGGAACCCGGAGACATCGAAATTAAGCGTGACGTACGGGCGACGCTTCGACAAGTGGTGGTCAGCAGTCTCGGTCTGCGTATCGTATATATAATACCCGTGCTCGTCGCTCCACCGACCTTCCTTGATGTTGAACGCTTCGAGGCTCCCAGGGTTGTGAGCTACAGTCCCACTCTCGTACTGCTTATGAATGTGTCCGAGCGCGATGTAGTCAACGAGATCTTCGAGATCGGTGAGTGCAGAACGTGAGATGTTTGCGCCTAGATCTGGGACAGCGTCATCGACACCGAAGTGTGCGAGGAGAATCGTCACGTCAGGTTCAACCTCGGTATCGTTCACGGCTTGAATACCGTCTGTGACGGCGGGAAGGTCGCGTTCAATATACGCCCCACGGTACTGAAGACCGAAACACCTGACTAACTCTCCATCGCGTTTGAGATCAACGTATCCCCCGCCTCCCTTACGAGGATCGTCCGTATCGGTCGGAGCAAATGAAGCTCGGTCGGTGGTAAGATCACCAGAGAGGAGGGTGACGAGCCCGCGGTTATTCAGGTACTGGAGCCAGGTGAGTGAGCGCCTCCGACTCATATTCTCATCGTGATTTCCCGGCGAAACGATGACGGACATCTGCACGTCTTCGAGGATATTCTCCGTTTGCTGAAGGGTCTCAGGCCGAATGTCTCGTGAGTCGAATAAATCGCCGGGGATCAGTATCGCGTCGGCGTCGTGTTTGCGTGCCTGCGAGAGGAACTTTTGGAAAGAAAGTCGCGCATCGACCTCTCGCTGTGAGAGTCCGTACTGCCGGTGACCAAGGTGGATATCGGCCGCATGTGCCAAGCGCATAGCACTATTCACCCACCATCGAGGACCGTTTGCCGGCAAGTATCTTGGGTATAGTTGGCAGGTAATTGCGCATTAATGTTCTATCAAAGACGGATCACGTCCCGCTAAATAAAGCCCGGCCTACCGGAGTGAAAGTAGTCCGATTGCGGTGATGGTTCGTCGAGTACAAGTGGACGTTGAAGCCAGTCGGAACAGCACTCGTCGAGACCCTGCGGGAAAAAGCAGTGAACGTCAGATAGGGACCCAGTGACCGTAAAAAACTCTTCGCGCTGTTCCCAAAAATCGGGTTAGTCGACGGACTCGAAGACCAACTCGACGAACACTGGTCGCTTTGGAGTCTTGCAGAGATAGATGATCTCCTCACACCGTCCCGAAAGGAGGGACTCGCCAGCGTTGAGGGAACGTATATACGACGGGGAAGAGACACGTCGGGTATATTCGATGCCAGTCTTGGATGAGCTCTCCGGGTTCGAGTTTGAGGACGTTATGGAGGACGTCTTCCGGAAACTTGGGTACGAGAATGTCCGGCAAGCCGAACGGACCGCTGACGAAGGGCGCGACATCCTTATGGAGGAAGTCGTCGATGGGACCCGTCGAGGGATCGTCGTCGAGTGTAAGCACACAGGGACGGTGGGGCGGCCGGTTGTGCAGAAACTCCACTCGGCGATTGCGACGTTCGAGTTCGATGGACCGAAACGCGGGATGGTCGTGACGACTGGGCGGTTCACCAACCCGGCGATCGAGTATGCCCAGCGACTCCAGCAGAACGATGATCCGTTCCCGATCGAACTTCTTGACGGTACGGATCTCCGTGAGATCGCTGACGAAATCGGTCTTGATCTGTATAATGGTCGGATCGAAATTCTGTGTGAGGAGACGCTCCGGCCGTTCGATCCCGCCGGCAGCGTCGACGCTCAGGTTCGGGAGGCGTTCCGCGATATCGACAACTTCGATGAGCGTGACCTCCCGGAGCCGTTCTCGCAGGCTGACTTCGAACCGGTCGTCTTGATCACCGCGCGGACGAACGCAGTCTTCGAGACCTCCGTTGGTGTCGTCCACCGCATCAACGAATTGAACCAGTTCGTCGCGCACGCCGAACACGGGCAGCCTGACGTCCTCGACGATCGGGTCGCGTCGCTCGTCGCAGACAATCTTCACAGTACCATCGAATTCGACGAGGACCGCTTCGCGGACGATGTCGATGAGATCTCCGTCAAGCGCTTCGGTCAGACCGAAACCGAGTACAAGGAGTGGGCTGTGGATCGACTCCAGGAGTACCACACGACGACGGTTCGATACACCGGCGATAACAACGTCACGTACACCAAGACGTGTGAACCGAATCTCTCAGACATTTCGGTTCAGTCGATTGAGCCAGTGTATCTCCCCGACATTCGCCAGACGACTCAGCTGCAGGACTACACCTACCCGTACGAGTACTACGCTGCCGGCCCCTCCCGAGTTACCCTAGAGGACGACATCCATCGGTGTGTACACTGTGAGACCTCAGGCACTGGTCATGAATACACGTACTGCGAGAACTGTGGCAGCATCAACTGCAGCAGTCACATCAAAACCGAGCGCCTCGAAGGGACGCCCGTCTGTACCGGCTGTGCGGTCACCGAACGGTTCGCGCTCAAGACGAAGTACTTCTACGACGAAGGCAACCTCGAATCCTTCCGGGAGGAATACGAGCAAATGGCGTTCCACGAGAAAGCGATGGAAAACAAACCGCTAATGGGAGGGAGCGTCCTCGTCGCTCTGTTGCTTATCTTTGGTGCGCTAATCGCATTCGGCATCGTGTGACTGAGGTGCGGATTGGCTACAAACACGAGCATCGCTCAGATGGAGTCCGCGAAGAAGAGGTCAGGTTGAAGATTCTGTGAGAGTATATTCAATTTCCGGCTTGCCAGCTGAATGGATTATTAGGAAGTCCCCGGTTGCGGAGCTATCCTACTGTCCAGTTCCTCCTTTCGCAGGGGGGATTGCGCTACTCCACTTAACATCAAGTACAAGATTCGGAGTCCTTGAGCAGGACGACGTCGGTACTGACATCATCAAGAGCGATGATATTGCACAGTTCCTCGGTGCCGTTTTCCTGGTGAGAGTCGGTTTTATGACTCCAATATTTCACCGTTGGATCCCCGGATGAAGGCGAAGAGTCAATATTCCGAGTTCTTGTTTGAATGGATTTTTAGGAAGCCTGTAACTGCGCTGGCGATCCCGGTCTCTAAATCAGTCTCAAATATCTTAATAAGGCTTTAGAGAGTCTGAGTCGCCGGTTTTCCCACACTGACATTTAAATATGGGTCATTCATAGACCGGTTGCCGAAAATGCCCTCGGAAAGAGACAGCACACATTCCTGTCCGAGGAAGGTGTCCCTAGAAAGGAGTACAGTCCAGCGTCTTTGGGAGCGTCGTCATCCAGAAGAGCAAACAATTGAGGAGATCATCACGCGACTGCTAACCGAATGCGAAACTCGCCGACCATTAGATGAGTTCCTCGAACAGTACATCCAGGCACGAGGCGAGACGAATGTCCTAGAGATTACGATTGAGACACACGATTTCCGGTTCGGTGATCTCTGGATCAAGTCGTACGCGAGTATTGAAGACGAGTTGCCAGAGGTTGTACTCGACACAGATGTCGTCTGCATTGAGGGGCATCCGTATGAACTTCGCTTCGAGGAATTACATGCGACCGATATTGACCTCAGCCACCGGAAGCTGTACGTTTCAGATAGAATCCTAGGCGAGGATAGTCTCGATCTTGATGCTGGAATCGCAGCTATCCAGGATCACGTCCGTAAGTTGATCGAAGACGAGTCATACATCAGCCAAGTCGAATCAAGGTTCGAGACATCCTAATGACGACCGATCTCAAAGATACGAATCTCCTCCGCCGCCAACCTGGAGATTCTGATTCGCGTGCGCCGTGCGTCGAGAGCCAATCGATCATCGGGATAGATGATGTCGCCGTCGAGTCACCTATCATCCTTGAACAGCCTCAAGTCCCGTCAAAAGATGAAGCGAGCGCCATCCCCGACCAGACGTGTTCCATCGTCGACGAAGAGATCATCAGGACCGTCACGACGACAGCCGACACGATAGCACCTGTCCTCGCTGACTTACCTTGCTCTCTTCGGAAACGAACCGAGGCCTGGTGTGAACTTCACGGATTCAATACCGACGATGGGCTTCCAGAGACGACTCTCGCCCGACAGGCGGTCTACTACATCTTGCTGAAAATCACGCTCTACGAGTGGTATCATCAATTCGGGCCGCTTCCAGAACTTCCTGAGAATACACGTGACGGACTCCGCGCTGCCCGTACGCAGATAGATAATCCGGCGTTCGCAGAGTGCGTTCTTGACGAGGTCATTTGGCTCGCCGGAGAGAGTGCGGTTGAAGGTGTCGTCGAGACACGTGATCGATTACTGGAGTCTACTCAACCTGCGGAGGACATCGGGGCGCTCTATGAAGCAATCCTATCCAAGGAGGAACGTCGGCCTCTCGGTCAGGTTCGAACGCCTCCCAGGGTGGGGAAGACGATGCGTACGTGGGCAGCCAGCGGTGACGACGTCATCCTTGACCCTGGGCTGGGGGCAGGCGGACTTTCAACTCCGTTCCATCCACGCTGGGAGCTCAACACCGATCCCGATCATATCAACGGAGTTGATCGCAGTCCTCTGTCTCTCCTGATGGGTTCAACAGCGTTGACACTCGCGCGGCAGTCTCACGATCCGTACACCGCTGATTTCCTCTCCCTCTCACCTAGAGATTTGTCGAGGGACGTGGATGCGGTCGTCTGTAACCCACCGTACACCCGGCACCACGCCCTCCCGTCGGATTATAAGGAATCAATTAACGCGCAAGCAGAACAGGAGACCGGACTTGAAATCAGTACAGCGACTCCGCTGTACGCTTACTTCATATACCACGCCAGGCAGGTCCTCACGAGGGGTGACCGAGCTGCGTTTCTGATACCGCCGAATTTCCTTGCTGCTGACTACGGTGACGCGCTGAAGCGGTTCATACTGGCTGAATTTGATATCAAGGCACTGCTTCTGCTTGATCCAGATGACGGTCCGGTGTTTGACGGGGCACTCACAACCGCCCTCATCGCGTTCCTCGAAGTGCCTGATGAATCGGACGTGTCCGACACGAGGTTTGTCCACGTTGACGGCCAGCTGGACGAGATTTCGATACAGGAGATTATACGCGACGGACAGCAGGGCCAGCGAGACTGGGGATTCGTAAACTGTGTTCCCCAGGAAAGCCTCACAGCTGCGGAGAACTGGAAGCCGCTCTTCGAACCACTCAGTCTCGACACGAGTATGCTCACGCCGTTTTCGGAGATTGCAGAGATTCACCGCGGGATCATGACCGGCGAAAACGACTTTTTCACATTCACGCAGACCGACATCGACAAGGTCGGGATTGAAGAACGATATCTCTCGAAGATCGTTCCGAGTCCAAGGATCGTCCGCGGATTCGATTTCCGCCACGACGACTGGGAACGTCACCAAGACCATGAGGAGGCCGTGTGGCTACTCTATCATCTCGACGCTGTTGACGGCGTCCCACAAACAGTCGACGCTGCCGAAACCGGCTACTCCGCAGAAGACACACTCGCACCAGAGGCAGCCCCGTCACCAGCCCTCGTCGAGTACTTACAGACAGGGTTGGTTGCGCACCCGACCTTAACCAGTCGAAACACTATCCGGACACGGTCGCCGTGGTACCGAGTTGATCGACGAGAGCCTCCCCAGATTCTCATTCCGTACATGTACCGGTCCGGATTCCGCGCCCTCCTGAACGAAACCGACGCCCGGTACGTGAATAACTACACCGGGATCTACCCTGACACCTCGATCAGCCGAACACAAGTGAAGGCGCTGCTGGCTTACCTGAATAGTTCGATGGCAGACGAGGTGGTCCGTCGAGATGCTCGCCCCTACGCAGGGATGGACAAACTCGAACCCGGTGATCTCGCGGACGTTCCAGTACTTGATCCGCGCTCGATCACTGAGGAGACGGTCACAGCTCTCGCCAACCAATTCGATGAACTGCGACAGACCGCGCGTCAGAACGGCTCCCGCACAACAGTCATCAATCGTATTGATGCCATACTCGAACAGGAACTGTGATGGTGACTGTAGCGGAGACTGCGCAATAATTTGCGGGGAAGTAGAATTATTACGCTCAATCGGGTATGATAGCGTATGCCGCCCGGAAACGCGTCCGGCGACGAGCCCGAGTGGGTGGCGACGTGGAAGGATCACGCGTCGGCGTTCGATCGAGTAAAGTCAGTCACACTGACGCTCTCGGAGTCCCGACCCGCCTCCTGGATCGCTGAAGAGGCGGCTGTCACCCCGAACACGGCGCGGGACCATCTGCGCCGACTCATCGATCTCGGTGTCGTGGTGGCGATCGAGCAGGACGGACCCCGTCACTACTATCCGGATCCGCTGTACACGCGACTTCGAGACGTCCGGGAGTTACTCGAAGACACGACAAAACGGGAACTCTCGGAGCAGGCAGCGGCGTTGAAAGAAGACATCTCAGAATGGAAAGCCGGGTATGACGCTGACTCCCCGGACGCACTCCGTGAACGAACTGTCGCGGAAGACGTCCCGGCTGAACAAGCTCACGAACTCACGCGGGTAGCGAGCGACTGGGAACTCGCTCGGTATCGACTCTCGCTCGTGCAGGACGCGATCGAGAACCACGACAGGTGGACGTCTGACCCGTCGTCGTTCACTATATGATCGGTGACCGGGACGCTTCGAAGAACCAGCCCGAGACTGGCGTGACTCGATTGACGCGCTCGCCGATCGACTAGATGATTCCGTTCGAACAATCGAGAATTTATTGGTTTTGTATATTTTGAATTCGGAAATAGATTGAGAAGTTGGTGAAGGTACTCCACTGTTTGTTTTAGCCGATCCGGTCGCTTAGACGGTTGAAAACCAACATCTCAGACGATCTGAGGGATATGTCGGATGACTGGTTTCTCATCCGCGATTGCTACACAAAAGACTCAGACATATATTCGATGGATCTCTTCGGAGGATATTTGATTATAAATTAAAAGACTTGGAGAAGAAGTCCCTTTTATTCGGATCAACTTCTATTCAAGCAATCTTTTATTACGGACCAGAACGCAAGAGGCGTCGACAGATGGGTGATCGGGCGTCTTCGACTACCGAGCCGATCTACCAAGATCAGAAATCCAGAAACATGGCAACCCACATTGATGCATTCATCGACGATAGTTCGGACTCGTCGGGTGAGATTCTGACGGCGAAGATCACTCGGACAGAAAAACACGGGGCGATCGGCGTTCCCGTGTTCTTTTCAGCGGAGGAACTGGAACGACAGGGAATTGATCCGAATGAATTCGATCGCATTGCGGTCCGAGTTGAGGACGGATTCATTCTGTTCGATCCCACGGAGTCAGAAGTGAGTGAGTAACGGCGAAATGAACGACGCATCAGGTGGCCACGATGCGAGTCAAAAGAGGATCAAGGTAGTCACGACCGATGCCAGGGAATAGTTCTGAAACACAGCCGACGATGACGTATCCATCAAAGGATCAGCACGCCCGGTGGAAAGAGGAAGCCGAGAGGATGGATATGTCTCTTTCAGAGTTCATTCAAGCGATGACTGAGGCCGGGCTGAAGAAATTCGAGGTCAACGTTGAACCCGATGAGTCCGTTGGTGAGTTGCGCCGCCAGCGAAACGATTTGAAACGCGAATTAGATCGTGCTCGGGAACGGGTTGGGAAGTTAGAAGAGCAGTTGCAAACGAGAGAGCGCGAAGCGATTCAAGCGTTCGTTGCGAAGCATCCTGGCACCGGACTTGACGACATTATTCAAGAGATAATCGAAACGACATCCGACCGAGTCCCACGGCAAGTCGAGGAAATGGTGGCCGTTGGAGAACTTCAATACGAAGATGGGGAGTACTATTTGAATGCCGAAATCGAGTAACCCGCTTCGTCGCATTGGTGTTTACAAGACTCTCGACCAGGTACCGGACCACTCTCGACTGTATAATTACGCCGCCACCTACGAAAGCCGAGATGTGTGGGCGGAGTACGTTGATCAGGAACTCTCAGGGGCCGCGGAAACGGTCCAGTACGAAACAGAGCTCGTAGAGACCTCGTGGAAGGATCATATGCGACAGCGCGGTCGGCATCCCGCACTTGCACGTCCCGACGATGTTGAGCTGTGGTTTGCCGAGTTAACCGATCGAATGCAGACGAAACGGGCATACAATCCGTACTGGGTTCGGTTGGAGGATTTCTATACGTACCTACTGTGGCACACGGAGCACCCTCATTCGTATCATCCGCCACGGATGGCCGCTGGAAAGGACGGTGCGACGAGCCGAGTATGGGAGTTCAAAATCGGTGAGCGTTCGATATGAGCAAGGAAAACCAGTCGGTGAACGACCAGCGACGACGGATCGGCGATGAATTTGACCGAGCGGTCGATCCCCTGAAGCAATACGATGAGAATTTCACCCAGATGCAGGAAGACGGTGTTGACCCGTTCGAGATGTTTCTGGACGATATCGTGCGAGATAGTCACCGGATGCGGAGTACTGTCGGCGAATACGAGCGAGCGATACGGCACTTCAAAGAGTACGTGACCAAACAAGGACGGCACCCGGCGTGCGCCAACGACACGCTTGTTCTCGAATTCGCCGAGTATGAGTTTCAAGACCAGGATAACGGGAAAGACACTGTCAAGACAAAATTAAACTACGTGAACCAGGCGTACTCGTACTTTCAAAGGGAGAACGTGTTCCCGCACAGTCCGGATTACAGCCCTATTGACAGCGCTTGGGAGAAGATTTCGTGGCCCGATGAGGAAGAGAAGGATTACCCGAAAGTCACGCGGGCAGAAATGCGGGACGCGTTAGACGACATTACGCACATGTTCAAGCTCGCTGTGATACTGATGGGCCTCAAATTGGGAATGCGGCAAGGCGAAATCCGGAACGTGAAGCTGAAAGATTTCCACATCAATAACACTGAATTGCTGAACAATTTCCCTGAATTAGGGAGTCACCGTCGTCTCGACGGGCGGAAAAACGCTATTTTCATCCCATCGAGATATAATCGCCCAGGGAACAAATCGAGGAACCCACGAATTCTGCCTCTGGATGATGAGATGCGGCGCGTGTTGACGCAGTACCTGTTGATCCGCCCTGACTGCGGTGAACCGTGGGTGTTTCTTTCACAGACCCATCACGAGCGAATCCGGGATAAAGACGGGATCAACAGGCACTGGAGGGAACAAATCCGCCCGCACATTTCGGCCGAAGAGTACGAAAAGGAACTGACGAGTCACTTCGGCCGGCACTGGTTCTCCACGTTCTGGAAGATGGAGAACCCGATCGGCAAAGAATACGCGCAGTATATGCGTGGAGATAAGATTGGTGACGGACGGGAAGGCGACACGATCGACGAGTACCTGCACGCGTACTATCCGGATATCGAAGATCAGTACCGCAACGAGATCTACAAACTTCTCTAGGAGTGAGGCTCTGTTGAAACCCTATATCTGACCACGATGCCGAAGGACACAGCCGGTTGATGGAGCCTGTGAACGGGCCGACGGTGAAAGGCTGGAAAAGATTCAAGTCACATTATTGTGACTACCAGGCAATGGCACCAAAGTCGCCGGGGTGTACCCCGACCTACGCTCTCGTTGGTACACTGTCCGGACCTTAGGGTCTTGCTCCGGCTTGGCCTCCGGTGTCTGGAGACAAATATGATGGGTGGCGAACACCAGACCTTCCAGAAGGTCGCACAATCAGTCGATGACTGGATCCCCAAACGAGCCTACCGGACGGAGAAGAAGTTCCAGAACGATCTTCAGCAGTTTCTGGATGAACGGTTGAACTCCAGTGGGGGCGGTGGATTTCTCGGCGGGTTCGGGGAAGGTTCTGGCGAGACGTACGTTGTCTCGAAGGAACGTGGCAACGCCAATGCCGATGTCGTTGTGAACGATGTCGTCGGTATTGAATTGAAACGAGACCTAACGAATAGCCAGACGAAGATGCTGAGGGGTCAAATCGAAGCATACCGAGATAATTATCCGTATGTTATCGCGTGTACCTGCGGCGTAAAGGACGTAGATGGATGGCGGGAACTCCAAAGTAAGTATGATCAACAAGGAGGTATGGGAATGGGCGGTGGTCTCGGTGGCCAGCGGGGACAAGTAACATTCATCTGGAAGCGGAAAGAGAATTTTGGCAATTCCAGTGGAGAAGGGCCGGGAGGAGGCGGTTTGGGATCTGGAGGCGGCGGCCTCTTCGGCTTGTGAACAAGTGGGCGAATTAGTTTTGCCAGAATAACGAAGAATCAAGCGTTTCTTGCAGGCTCTGTACTAACCGTATCCGAGTTAGATGTGGCACTTTCCAAGGGCCTCAACAGAGCCAGGATAGAGACCGACGTCCAGGGAGACGTCTTCGAGAACAACCGTTGATTGGCAACGGTTTTTAGCCTATCAAGGCGCACGTACTACTATCCCGTGTCTGAGAGCTCTGAGGTGACGTGGCAACCCTATTTCGGCTTTAGCGATGCGTACGAGAACCAAGACGATGTTATCGAGCAGATCATCGATACCGCGCAGGACTCTGGATACCTGGCGATGGAAGGCCCGTGCGGAACCGGGAAAACGATGGCCTCGCTAACTGCGGCTAGTTATCTCATTCGGGAGACGGACAAATTCGAAAACGCCATCGTCGTCACCCCGGTGAAACAACAGCGGCAACAGTTCGTTGAGGATTTACGAGTCATCAACAGCAGGGTGGATGATCCGTTGGCCGGCGTCGCGCTCGTCGGGAAACGCGATCTGTGCCCGTACGGCCGTGAAGACGTGTTTCCTGCTGGGAGTAGTGTGCAGGAACGGTGCGAGGATCTCAGAGAGGCAACGGCGGACCTCGTCAACGAGGATAGTGACCTCAATGTTGAACAGCAGTTCGAAACAGGCGATGCGTCGACGCCGCCAGCTGCGATTCCAGAGGAGGAGAAATGGTGGGATCCAGCGAAAGGCCGAGTGCTCGTCGAAAACGCACAGCGAGACCCGCTCGACGAGGACGCTGAACCGCTTCACACCGCTGGCCGGACCGCGCCGTACCCTCGGGCCCAACCAACCACGACGCCGGAAATGACGGAGTCGGGGAATCGCCAGTTGTACTGTCCGTTCGAGGCGGACTGGTACGGTCGTGACAAAGGCTCACCGGTAACGTTCGAATCGGGTGTCAACCACGTTGTGACGACCGAGGAACTCCTTCCGGACGCCGTCGATATCGGCACCTGCCCGCACCGCGCAATGACGGTACTGATGCAGAACGCGGACATCGTGATCGGGAATTACAACCACCTCTTCGACGCCGCCAGTCGCCACCTCACCGCGCCGATCCTCGACAAGCGAACGCTCGTCATCATCGACGAGGCTCACCGGATGGAAGAACGCGTCCGGGACCTCCTTACGGACACGATCGGGTACTACACGGTTAAACGCGCGAAAAACGATCTCGAACAGCTCCTCCGGCCGGCGCGGCAAGGACCGCAGAATAAACGCCAAGTCGAAACGCGACTGGCGGTGAACGACGTCCCGTTCGAAGCTGTCGAGACGGCCGAAAAGTTCTACGACGACGTGATGGGGTGGTTCGAGACGCGTGTCGACGACGAACTCCAAGACAGATTTGAACACTACGGGTCTGGATTATCGTGGAACGCGCTGCCGGACGAAGACATCGAGATCCCACTCCGTGACCCGGACGAACCCGAACCGGACGAGTTCACCCGCTGGGCTGAACAGGCAACCCACGGCGGGGACACGTTCCGGATGCTGAGCAAGGTTGGCCTCGCAGTCGAAGACGCATTAGAACAGATGGACTCTGAACGAGACTGCGTCTGTACTGCCATCGGCGCACTGTTCGGGCAATGGTGGGAGCGAGATCACGTCGAGTACTTCCGCGAGATCGAACTGGAGTATTCGGAGAAAGACGACCGGGACGTGGACAAGCCGTGGATGAATTACTACAACGCGTCGCTGGTGATGTACAATTGTATGCCGTCGCAGAAAATCAAGGATATCCTTGATGAGTTTGGCGGCGGTGTATTGATGAGTGCGACGCTCGAACCTCTCTCGATCTTCGAGGAAGTAACCGGTTTGAAAGAGTTAGCGACTGACGACGAAGAACCGCGCGTCGTTTCTTCCCGCACGTACGATCTGACTTTTCCCGAGGAGAACCGCGCCAGTTGGATCGTCGACGTCGAGGCGTTCAAGAAGCGAAATCGAGGCGACCCTGCGCTTGAAAATACAAATGGGACACGGGAGCGGTACGCCTACGTCGCACGAGAAATCGCCCGAAGCCACGGCAACGTCCTTCTCGCATGGCCGAATTATTCCGAAGCCGAATGGGCTGGGAATCGCCTCCGAGAGGAGATCGACAAACCGGTGCTGCTTGACCAGTCTTCGAGCCACGAGGAGACACGGGCACTGAAACGTGAATTCGTCCACGGCGAACCGAAAGTCCTCGTGACGAGCACCCGCGGTACATTGACTGAAGGTGTCGATTACGAAGGCGACGAGCTGCACACGTGCGCCGTGTTCGGCATCCCGCTAGTGAACATCGGGTCGCCCAGAGTCCAGGCCGTCCAACATGCGTACGGTGACCGGTTCGGAGCAGAGAACTCGTTCACATACGCCCTCACGATTCCAGCCGTTCGGCAGGTGCGACAAGCGCTCGGTCGAGTCATCCGTGGCCCAGGCGAACGAGGTGTCCGAATTGTGGTCGGCGAACGATTCGTCCCAAACGCCCTACACTCGGTATACGAGTACCTCCCAGTGAATGAGCGAGAGGAGTTCGTACGGATGAAGCCAGATTTCTTACACTCCCAATTCGAACAATTCTGGGACATCTAAATATGTGTGTTTCAATAAGCGGAGAACCCAATCTTTGAGCATCGATTTAGATACGAAGGTGACAAAGCCGATTTTAAGGTGTTGGTTTCAACAGTAGTATTGGTGATTCTATTGATACATAGGTGTGCAAATCTATCGGCGGTTTCAGTACCTATACTGAAAAACGGAATCATGTATAGTTGGGATAGGCGAATAGTAACTCTCATTCGACACCAGTTTCATATATTCTACCAGCGAGGAATCTGGTGATGGCGCGAATTGATGAGATCGACCGACGAACAGATGTCGTCTTTATTTTGTTCTACTTTGCCGAAGAGATCCGAGGGGTGACTAAACTTCAAAAGCTCCTCTTCCTCATTGAACAAGAGACGGAGTTCTTCGAAGAGTACAAAGACGATGTCGCTTTCAATTTTGCGCCGTACAAGATGGGGCCGTTCTCCGATGAGGTATATTCGGAACTAGAGTTTCTCCTCCAACTCAACGCGATCGAGTCAAAGTCCATTCAGCCGGAGGCTTCGGAACCCTCACCCTCACTGAAGGACAAACGATTCATCATCACCCCCAAAGGCGAGAAGATCGCTAAAACGTTGGTTGAACTACTGGAGCCGTCATATCAAGTGGAAATTGAAGAACTTGTAGAGAAGTACAACTCCATGTACCTTCGTGATCTTCTTCGATACGTGTATTCTACTTACCCCGACTACGCTGTAGAGTCCGAGATTCAAGACAAAATCTTCTCGGAGGCACACTAATGTCCAGTACAGAAATCATCCAGAAACATACGGAACGGTGGACGGCATCGCAACAAGATAGGACACGTCAATATGTACCTGAGAAGTATCAGCTTGGAATTCTAGTAGACTTTTTGGACGAGCTGGGTGTCCGATATGCGACTGAGAAGTCGATTTTTTCCTACCCAATTGACCTGCTCTGTGTGAACAGAGACGAGACGATGGCCATCGAGATGAAATCTCGAAATATTGGAAAAGGGATTGACCAAGCTCTCCGTAACTCGGACTACGTGGACTACTCGTTCCTAGCAATCTGGGAGGAGGATCTAAGTGATAGCCTTATCAAGCGTGTCTCTGATCTCCCGATTGGGCTGATGGCGATCGATGGATCTGTCAACATCGTCTCAGGACCGCAAAAGTCAGGGCAACAATTATACTCGAACGCCCGAGTGGTAGAGTTAGTGGGTGGGAATGTTCGAAAACACGATACGATACAATAATAACAACAACAAACACCCTGTCGAAACTCTCACTGAGGACTTCGACTCAATTCTCTACGAATCTCATCTTGCAGCCTACAATCAACGGGCAGTCCGCCATCAAATCACACAGCTCTCGCAGGATGATATCTCGTATTATATCGATCCAGACCTTGCCGTATTCGAACGTGGGAACAACTTCCGGAATGACGAAGGGATGCTCGGTAACTGGATACGAGCCTACGTCAATGCGTTAGGTGAGCCTCTGAAGACGATCCTCGCTGAAGACGGCAACCTGAAACCAGACCGGTTGACCGATAAAGAGATCACTCAGATTGCAACGGCTGTCGTTAACTTTCAAGAAGGCTACAGTGACATTGGCCCAGACGCTGACCTACGCAAATACAGTATCGGCGATGTTGAGCCAGCAGTTCCGAACCCCAAACGTATCGTCCCGTGGTACAACAAAATCCGATCCCCCAATCAGCTCACTACGACGAGGAAGATCCTCGAAGCATCTCAACAAGCAGCAGAACTAAAACTCAAACCGTGTCTCTATATCGAGAAAGATGTTATCGCAAATCAGTCAGCCGCGACTAAAATGATCAACCTCCTTTCTTCGGTCGATGTGGATGAATGCTTCCTCATCATCGAAAACCTCGATAAAAACGAGACGGATGGAGACGAGTACATCGCAGTAATTGACTTCGTGTATAATCTCAGCGCAGCAAATATCGCCCCACACTTCCTGTATGGAGATTATTTCTCTCATCTGCTCTATTACTTCGGCCTTGAAGGGACGACGTATGGAACGCTGTATGCGGAAGAGCGCGAAGAAGCCCTGAAGAGTCACGGAGGTGGTGGAATGAGTAAACGCTTCTACTTCAATACCATCCGGGAATTCCTCTCTATTCCTGGCGCAGCCGACATCGGGAAGCAACTGGGAGTGCCGGTTTGTGACTGTTCCGTCTGTCAACGGCATTTCAAAGACTGGGATGACTTCCTTGAGACGTTGGGCGACGGAGATGCCGACTTGGACGAAGAGTCAGGAGATGATTCCCCCAATAATGCACTAAACATCGCGCAGAAGCACTATTTGGAGATGCGATGGAGGCATACGATGGAAGTACAGGAAAACTCTCTCGAAGAAATCAGGGAAATTCTTGTCAAAAATCTGGAACGGTCTTCGTCTGTCTTTAAGAGTTCTCGTCAGATTAGTAGCCGGAAAAATCTTAAATACATATCAAAGTGGTTATATTCGACGGAAGAGAGGAAAGGGCTAGCTAAGTAGTACTGACCATTCGACGACCGTCCCGGGAGGAGCTTACTAACGGGCGGTGACACGGTTTGTAATCCAGCCCAACGGCGAATTTAGAGACTAGAGATCGTGCAGTAAGCGTGTTATACGTACCTTTCTGTCTACAAGCATTCGACCCGTTTTATGTGTCCTACTAGACACAAAAAGCAAAATAGAACGCTACGATGCAGGACCAGAGATGCCCTCATCTTCGTCGTCTGGTTCTACTGTTATCGAGACGTCGATGTCTTCGGCAGGGTCGAGCCCCTCTGCGAATACAGCTGCCATCCTAATACTCAACTCAAGCCCTGCTGGTTGGAACGCTTCGTAGAAGAATGCCGCCACCCGGGCCCAGAGGACAAAATCATCTGTCGCCTCCTCTGTAGGGTTATCATCAAAAATCTCTTTCTGGAAGAAGAGCCCTGAAACGGGTCCCTTGTCAAACCAGTCCCAGCGTTGGAGAATTGCGAGGTCGGTGAGTGATTTCTTCACGCCTTCTTCGAGATACCACTGGTAGGGTTCTACTGGTGGGTCTTGCTCACCGTTCATTGAATCGAGAATCGTTTGGACATCGAACCCGTCCAAGAAACCACGCAACTCATCTTGCGCTACTTCCCGAACCTCCTCTTCGCTCGGGTCATCGAGGATCGGGAATCCACAATTCCCGCAGTAATTCGCTTCGGGCATCGAGACTTCTTCTCGGCAGCGAATACAGGACGCCATACCTCTCCTTATTCGACAGAGTCCATAAACTGAGGTTCCGCTGGAAAGAGGTTGCTACCAAAAATCTACTAGTAGATCGCAGTCACGCTACCACGCATTCGATCCGACGACGACGGGCACGTTTACGGGCGCGCTTCTCGATGACTCAACGTTCGTCGTCTGCGATGAGGCCCACATGCTCGAACCCCGGGTCCGAGATCTCGTGAGCGACGCCGTCGCCGATCGAAGCCTTCGAGACGCGATCGCCGAACTCACTCGGGTCGTTCAGCCGGTCCGGTTCGACGAGGAGGGGAACCACACTGACGACGCTGCGCTGGTCCGCGGTGAGCTCGTCGAAAGCGACGTCTCGATCGAGGAGGTCGAACTGGTTCGGGAGTTCTACGAGGATCTGCGCGGCGAACTCGATCGGCGCGTCACCGCGCATCTCGACCGGGATCGCCCGGATTGGCGGGCGGATCCGGCCCGACTCGAGGACGCGGAGATCCCGCTTCGTGACCCGGAGACGCCGGGCGTCGACGCGATCACGGAGTGGGCGAACGAGCAGGGCTACGATGACCGCGTGTGGGCACGTGCGCCGGCAGTCGGCGCGGTCGTCGAGCGAGTGCTCCACGAACTCGAGGGCGAGGACGCAACGCGCGCCGCGCCGAGCGTCGGCCGAACGCTCAACGCCTGGTACCGTGAGGATCACGAGACGTTCTTCCGCGCGATCGAACTGGAGCGAACCTGGGACGAGACCGAGCCCCCCGACAGCTGGCGGCGCGCGTACAACGCGCGCTACGGGCTGTTCAACTGCCTGCCGAGCCGGGCGATCGGCGAGCGACTCGGCGAGTTCGGCGGCGGCGTGTTGATGAGCGCGACCCTGGAGCCGATGGACGTCTTCCGGGAGGTGACCGGACTTCAACACCTCGCCGAATCCGGCCGTCCCGTCCTCGAGCGCACACACGGACTCTCGTTCCCGGCGGAGAACCGCGAGAGTCTCGCGGTCGACGCCCCGAAGTTCACCCACGGCAACCGTGGGTCGCCCGGCGAGGAAACGGAGACGCGGCTGGCCCACCTCGATGCGACGATCGCGGTCGCTCGGCGGCCCGGAAACGTTCTCGTAGGGATGCCAAACTACGCCGAGGCGAACTGGATGGCCGGCGAGCTTTCCGAACGGCTCGAAAAGCCGGTCCTGCTCGATGAGTCCTCCGGCGACCGAGTCACCGAATCGCTCAAGGACGATTTCTTCGCCGGCGACGGGAAAGTGCTCGTCACGAGCCTTCGGGGGACGCTCACCGAGGGCGTCGACTACCGTGGTGACCGACTCCACGCGGCGGTCGTCTGTGGCGTTCCGATCATCAACACTGAACGGCCACGAACACGGGCAGTCGTCGCCGCCTACGACCGGCGGTTCGGTGACGGTTTCGAGACCGCACTCACCGTTCCCGCCGTCCGAAAGGCCAGGCAGGCCACCGGTCGAGTCATCCGTGGAACCGACGACCGAGGCGTCCGGGTCCTGCTCGATGCACGCTACGCCCGCGATACCTGGGACGGGGTGAGGGAGTACCTCCCCGAACACGAACGCGAGGAGTTTCAGCCCGTAAGTACCGATATGCTCGAATTCGCGCTCGACCGATTCGATCACTCGACGTCATAAGAGAGGACGATTCCGTCGTCGAGTTGCTCGCTTCCGACAAACTCGAGTGAGGGGAACTCGTCGGTGAATCCTTCGCCGTCGACGAGTGTGGGCGCGTCCCGCCCGCCGATCACGAGCGATCCGACGTAGACCGACAGCTCGTCGACCAGGTCCGCCTCGAAAAACGAGAAGATCACTTCGCCGCCTCCCTCGATCATCAGCCGGTCGATGCCTCGATCCGACAGGGCGTCTAGCCCCGCGACCAGATCGACCTGGCCACCACGATCGATATGACAATCGTCGTCGGACGCGCCGTCATCCGATCGACGATCGCCTCCCGCGAGGATCACTTCGGCACCGGCCGAGTCCAGTTGCTCGCGGCGGTCCTCGGAGAGTGTCTCGCCGGCAAGCAGATACGTCGTCGCCTCGTCGTCGAGGACTCGCGCGTCGGTCGGGGTGCGTCCGGTCGAGTCGACGACGACGCGAGCAGGAGTTCCCGGGCGGCCGTTTCGCAACCGCTGGACGCGACGGTCCTCCTCGTCGATCGTGAGCTGTGGATCGTCGGCGAGCACGGTGCCGACGCCGACAAGCACCGCGTCCGCGGCCGCGCGAATCCGGTCGACGCGATCGAAGTCCTCGGGTCCGGAGATCCGAAGCTGCTCGCGCCGGCGCGTCGCGAGCTTTCCGTCGACGCTCTGGGCGGCGTTGACGACGACGTGCATACACCGGCCTCTCACCGTGGAAGGATGGACGTTACGGTCGATCGCCGTCCACGAGCGGGCGGTGTGTCGCGAGCAACCCTTTTGTGCGGTGACGCCGAATCCTGCCCCGATGGACGTAGACAAGCATGCCGAGGAGCTCGCCTCCACTCTCGGCGTTGATAAAACGGAGGTCAAAGCCGATCTCGAGAACCTACTCGAATACAGCGTCCCGATCGACGAGGCCAAACAGAGCGTCCGGCGCAAACACGACGGCGGTGGAGATGGCTCCTCGCCGACGCCGGAGTCCGTCGATATCGCGGAGATAACGACCGACCACGGAAACATTACCGTCACCGCACGAGTACTCACCGTGGGAACTCGCACGATCCGGTATCAGGGTGACGACATCACGATCCGTGAGGGACAACTCGCGGACTCGACGGGGACGATCTCCTATACCGCCTGGCGGGACTTCGGATTCGAGCCGGGAGACTCGCTGACGATCGGCAACGCCGGCGTCCGCGAGTGGGAGGGCGACCCCGAACTCAATCTCGGCGACTCGACGACGGTCGCCATGGCCGACGAGCCGGTCGAGACCGACGCACGGATCGGTGGCGATCGCCAGTTGATCGACCTCGATCCGGGCGATCGTGGTCGAACCATCGAGGTTCGCGTCCTCGAAGTCGACTCGAAAACGATCTCGGGACGGGACGGCGAGACGCCGATCCTGGAGGGCGTCGTCGGCGACGAGACCGCACGGCTACCCTTCACGGACTGGGATCCCCGCGCCGCGATCGAGGAGGGCGCGGATCTCCGGATCGAGGACGTCTACATCCGTGAGTTCCGCGGGGTGCCGTCGATCAACCTCACCGAGTTCTCCCAGGTACAGCCGCTTGCGGATCCGGTCCACGTAACCGACGAGGCACCCCGGCTGTCTATCGCCGAAGCAGTCGACGCCGGCGGCATGTTCGACGTCGAACTCGTCGGAACCGTCCTCGATCTCAGAGATGGGTCGGGGTTCATAGAGCGGTGCCCCGACTGTGGTCGCGTGCTTCAAAGTGGCCAATGTCGAAGCCACGGCGAGGTCGAGGGCGACGACGACCTTCGCACGAAGGCCATCCTCGACGACGGAACCGCGACGGTGACGGCGATCCTCGACCGCGATCTGACGGCCGAAATCTACGGCGGCGGGCTCGATGCCGCCCGTGAGGCGGCCCGCGATGCGATGGACCGGGAAGTCGTTTCGGAGGCGATCGCCGACGAACTCGTCGGTCGGGCCTTCCGCGTTCGGGGGAGTCTGTCCGTTGACGATTACGGTGCGAACCTCGATGCCACGACATTCGATCCCGCCGACGAGGATCCGGCGTCGATCGCGAGTGAGGTCCTCGCGGATCTCCGCGAACGGACGGCCGCGGCCGACGGTGGAGTCAGTTCCGGATCGGAAGCCGACGACGGAATCGATCCGAATGCCGCCGACGGATACTCCGAGGAGGAACCATGAGCGAGTCGATGGGAACGGCGGGCACTCGGGAGGTCGCCTTTCGGGTGTTCGCAAGCGAGTTCGACGACGCAACGCTGTCGTACTCACAAAGCGACGAGGAACGAGCGCCGAACTACGTTCTCACCCCACTCGGGGCGCGGATCAACCGGCTGTTTGCGGTGGGTGTATTGACCGAGGTCGAACGCGTGAACGAGGACACACGACGCGGTCGCGTGGTCGATCCGACCGGTGCGTTCGTCACCTACGCTGGCCAGTACCAACCGGACGAGCAGGCGTTCCTCGAGCGCGCGGATCCGCCGTCGTTCGTCGCGTTGACCGGGAAGGCACGCACGTTCCAGCCTGAGGATTCGGATCGCGTGTTCACCTCGGTCCGTCCGGAGAGTCTCAATGCGGTCGACGCCGACACGCGCGACCGGTGGGTCGTTCGGGCCGCCGAGACCACGCTCTCGCGGCTCGCAGTCTTCGCCGCGGCCCTTGAGTCCGATCGTCGCGGCGAGGATCTCCGGGCTGCACTCGAGGCCGGCGGGGCCGCCGAGGCACTCGCCGAGGGGATCCCACGCGCGATCGACCACTACGGGACGTCCACAGCCTACCTTGAGGCGACCCGGCGGATGGTCATCGACGCGCTGGAACTGGTCGCGGGCGATCGAGACGACGTTCGGACTCCGGACATCGATCCCTCCGAGGATGCGCCCACGGAGATCGGTCCGCTCCCGGAGACGGACGTGACGATCGCGGTTCCCGGCGCCGACGATTCCGGTGCGGATAGTGAGACGATCGAGGCAGATGCTCCGGACGCCGGAACCCCGACGACCGCCGCAGCTGTCGGAGACGAGGATGGAGCCGCCTCCGACGATCCAGACGCCGATGACACCGGCCGGGATTCGGTTGAAGGGGAGGATTCGGAGCCGGCGACAGCGGAATCTGCGGATCGGTCAACGGAGCCGTTGGCAGACTCGTCCGCATCTGTGGGCGGAGCAGACACGTCAGCCGGCGGCGACGATGACGACGCCGATCACGAGGACGCGGAGGGGAAAGCCGACGAGGAGAAAGCCAGCGAAATAACAGCTGGCGAGGAGACTGGTGGTCTCGGGGACTTCGCCGATCCATCCTCCTCGTCGGAATCGGCGGATTCAGTGGATTCGGCGGAGTCGGCGGATTCAGTGGATTCGGCGGAGTCGGCGGATTCAGTGGATTCGGCGGAGTCGGCGGATTCGACGGACTCCCCCGATTCGGCGGAGCGAACGGTCGAGTTTGACGAATCGGAAGCCACCGACGAGTCGACAGGATCCGAGGACCTGTACGAGCTTGACGAGGAGGAGCGGTCGGCGGTCACCGAGGAGTATGGAACCGACTTCTCGACGGGAACGGAGGTCGACGATCCGGGCGAGGCGGATATCGACGTCCCGACTGCCGACGAACTCGCCGAGACGGGCGTGCAGAATCCGGATGCCGACGGTTCGGGACCGACCGATGATCTCGACGTGGGATCGGCCGACTCCGATGTGGACGTCTCAGGAGAATCACCCGAGAGCCCGGACGCGGATCCGGCCACAGGGGCGGCGCAGACGGAATCGGATTCGGTCACATCGGAGGACGTGGATCTCACCGGGGAGGCGATCGCCGCGATGGAGGAACTTGATGAGGGCGACGGTGCCGCTCGTGGGACCGTGATCGAAACGGTGGTCGATCGGGTGGATGCCGATCCGGACGCCGTCCAGGAGGCGATCGACGACGCGTTGATGAGCGGCAAGTGTTATGAGCCGACCGATGACCGACTGAAGGCGATCTGATCGGCCCCCCGATGGCCCTCGTCGACCCCGTCGCGAACGCACCAGCCGCGGTCGTCGATCTGCCGGGTGAGCGTGCGCTTGTGATCGCCGATTACCACGCCGGAATCGAGGTCGGTCTCCGGTACGAGCGGGGCGTCGAACTGGAGAGTGCGGCCGACGAACGCCGCGAGCGCGTGCTCGAACTGGTGGCGCGCACGGATGCGGATCGGGTGATCGTGCTCGGCGATCTCGCCCACCGTATCCCCTCACCCGAGGGAGAAGAGCACGCGGAGATCGACGCGTTTCTGGACGCGGTCGCGGCGCGGGTCCCGGTGACACTCGTGACGGGCAACCACGACGCCGGCGTCACCGACGCGTTCACGGAGCGACTGGAGGTCGTTCCGCCGGAGGGGGGCCGGATCGGTCCGATCGGATTCCTTCACGGCCATACCTGGCCCAACCCGTCGGTGCTTTCCGCCGACGTCGTCTGTATGGGCCATGAACACCCGCAGGTTCGGTTGTCGGATTCGGTCGGTGGGAGTCGAAGCGAGCGGGCCTGGCTCCGCGGGTCGCTCCGCGTCGAGCCGTTCCGCGCGAACCTCGGCGAATCGATCGCGGACCGGTGGACCGATCCGGATCTCGTCGTGTTTCCCGCGTTCAATGACCGATCCGGCGGGACGTGGATCAACGTCGAGGGAGAGTCATTCCTCTCCCCGTTTCTTCCTGACGCGATCCAGGACGGGGAGGCCTACCTCCTCGACGGAACGCGTCTGGGCGCGTACCGGTCGGTGTGATCCGCCGGGGCGACGCGCTTAATCGGGTCGATCCCCAAAAGCGACTGATGCAGGAGGGCACGTCCGCGAACGGCGATCCGAACGCGGATCACGCCTCGGAGGACGATTCCACGGGAGACACGGCTCCGGAAGACGAGCGATCGGCGGACTCCGCCGGGATGGATGCCTTCACCCGGCTCGGATCGACGGTCCGGGAGGCGCTCTCGGAACGGGGCTTCACGCGACCGACCGAACCACAACGGAAGGCGATCCCCCCGCTCGCCGAGGGTCGAAACGCGCTGGTGCTTGCGCCGACGGGGACCGGGAAGACGGAGACGGCCATGTTGCCCGTCTTCGACCATCTCCTTGGGGCCCGCGAGGCCGACGACGAGCCCCCGCGATCGGGGATATCGGCGCTGTACATCACGCCGCTTCGAGCGCTCAACCGGGACATGATGGATCGCCTGGAGTGGTGGGGCGACCGACTCGGTCTCGAGATCGCGGTTCGACACGGCGATACGACCCAGTACGAACGCTCCAAACAGGCCGACGATCCTCCGGACGTTCTCATCACGACCCCGGAGAGCCTACAGGCCATTTTGACGGGATCGAAGATGCGGACGGCGCTTTCGGACGTCGCTCACGTGATCGTCGACGAGGTCCACGAGATCGCCTCGGCGAAACGCGGCGCACAGCTCACCGTCGGCCTCGAACGGCTTCGTGAGCTCGCCGGGCCCTCCCAGCGAATCGGGCTGTCTGCCACGGTCGGCTCTCCCGAGGAGGTCGGCCGGTTCCTCGTCGGCCGCGGTGATCCCGATCCGTCCATGCCGAACGATCGGGCGTTCGAGGTCGTCGAGGTCGACGTCGGAACGCGGGTGGACGTCACCGTTCACCGCCCCGACGTAACCGACGCTGACTCCCGGCTCGCGGGCACGTTGGCGACCACGGCGGAGATCGCAAGCCACGTTCGCACGATCCGCGAGATCGTCGCCGAGAACCACTCGACGCTCATATTCGTCAATACCCGACAGACCGCCGAGGCGCTCGGGTCGCGGTTCAAGGCACTCTCGCCGGAGGTGGAGGACGGGACGGGGGCAACCGCCGAGGCCGGTGGCAATTCGATCGACGTCGAAGTCCATCACGGATCGCTTTCGAGCGACGTCCGCGTCGACGTTGAGGACCGATTCAAGGCGGGCGACCTCGACGCGTTGATCTGCACCTCCTCGATGGAACTGGGGATCGACGTCGGCCGCGTCGACCACGTGATCCAGTACGGGAGCCCCCGCGAGGTCGCCAGGTTGCTCCAGCGCGTCGGGCGCGCCGGGCACCGAAGCGACCTCGTCTCGCGAGGGACGGTGGTAACAAGCGATCCCGACGACACCCTGGAGGCGATGGCGATCGCCCGCCGCGGGAAGACCGGGCAGGTCGAACCGGCGAACGTCCACCACGGAAGCCTCGATACGGCCGCAAACCAGATCGTTGGGATCACGATGGATCTCGGAGAGGTCCACGCTCGCAAGGCCTACCGGATCCTCACGCATGCGTATCCGTTCCGAGATCTGGCGGAAGAGCAGTTTCGCGAGATCGTTCGCGAACTCGACGGGAACCACGTCATATGGCTCGCGGAGGAGTCCGATGCGATCGAGCGTTCGGGTGGCACCTGGCAGTACTTCTATGCCAACCTCTCGATGATCCCCGACGAGGCCACCTTCGAGGTTCACGACCTCTCCTCGCGGACGCAGATCGGGACCCTCGATGAACGATTCGTGCTCGATTTCGCGGGTCCCGGCGAGACGTTCGTCCAACGCGGGGAGATGTGGCGGATCGTCGACGTCGACGAGGACGAAGAGCGCGTGAACGTCTCGCCGGTCGAGGATCCCGGCGGCGAGGTTCCGGCGTGGGTCGGCTCGGAGATCCCGGTGCCGCGTCCTGTCGCAAACGAGGTCGGCCACCTTCGCGGAGAGATCGCGAGTCGGCTCTCCGATGATGCTCCACCAACGGCAGTTGCACGGGGGCTTACCGAGCGGTATCCAGCTGACGCGTCGACGATCGAACGCGCGATCGAGCCGATCGTAGACCACGTTGAAACGGGACACACCGTTCCGACCGATGACCGGATCGTCGTGGAAGGCGCGGGTCGATCGATCGTCGTCAACGCCGCGTTCGGCCACCGGGTGAACGAGACGCTCGCCAGGCTACTCGCGGCGCTCGTCGGCCAGCGAACCGGGTCGTCGGTCGGCATGGACGTCGACCCCTATCGGATCGAACTGGAGGTCCCTCAGTCGATCGACCCGGGAACCGTCCTCGAGATCCTCGAGTCGACTGACCCGGCGCATCTGGAGACATATCTCGAACTCGCGTTGAAGAACGCCGACACGCTCGCGTTTACCCTCGCGCAGGTGGCCACGAAGTTCGGCACCCTCAAACGCTATCGGGAGGGGAAGGGGCGGTTCGGCGGCGACCGGTTGTTGGCTGCCTTAGAGGACACTCCCGTCCACGAGGAGGCACTTCGGGAGGTGTTTCACACGGATCTTGCGGTCCCCGAGACGGCCGATCTTCTCGAACGGATCCAAACCGGAGCAGTGGACCTCCTGGCAGCCCGCGAACGGACGCCGATCGGATCGGCGGGTGACTCCTCGGGGCGGGAGTTCCTCGTCCCGGAAAACGCGGATGCGAGCGTCATCGAGACGATCCGCGAGCGGATCGAGGAGGACCGAGTGCTCCTCTGTTGTCTCCACTGTCACGACTGGACGCGCCGGACCGTGGTTCGACGCGTCGACGATCAGCCGGCCTGTCCGGAGTGTGGGTCGACGCGGATCGCCGCGTTGAATCCCTGGGACGAGGAGACGGTGCGCGCGGTTCGCGCCGACGAGAAGGACGACGAACAAGAGCGGCTCACGAAGCGGGCCTACCGGTCGGCGAGTCTCGTCCAGGCCCACGGGAGGCGGGCCGTAGTCGCGATGGCCGCCCGCGGGGTCGGACCGGAGAACGCGGCCCGAATCATCTCGAAGCTCCGCGAGGACGAGGAGGCGTTCTATCGCGACCTCCTGAAACAGGAGCGCCAGTACGCCCGGACTCAGTCGTTTTGGGACTGATCGGGATCGTTTGGGAGGATCGTTGGAAGTGATCCATCGGAACGATAACCATCGACCCGAGAAATCCCGTAAAACGTTGATCTCATCGGAGACACGGGTGACGCCTGCACAACTCCTTTATACGCTGGCTCGGTCGGTGTAGATAATGACTACGCTAACCGACCTCCTCGGAGATATCGTCGCCGACGTCGACGACGTGTTTTTGTTCTCCCCCAGCGGCTCGTTTCACGATCGATTCGTCGAAGCGGACGTGGACGTCGTCGTCGTTGCGACCGAAAACACGATCGATGCCGATCGGTTCGTCGAGTTGCCCCTCGAATTCGACAACGTCCGCGACCGGATCCGGTTCGGCATCGAAGGGGCGGTAGATCGGGGTGTCGTCGAGGAGGGCGACACCATCGCCTGCTCGGTCGGGGTCTTCGACGACGATCCGGACTCGCTCGTTCGAGTGCGAGTCACCGAGGACATGGGTTCGGGCATCTATGACCTCTTCGTCGATTCGCGAGCGGAACCGGGCGTCATCCGGGATGTCTTCGAGGTGGCGATCGAACTCGGCAAGAAGGGGCAAAAGGGCAAGCCGGTCGGCGCGCTCTTCGTGGTCGGCGACGCCGGAAAGGTGATGAACAAGTCCCGGCCGCTCAGCTACAATCCCTTCGAGAAGAGCCACGTTCACGTCGGCGATCCGATCGTGAACGTGATGTTAAAGGAATTCTCGCGGCTCGACGGCGCGTTCGTCATCTCCGATTCCGGGAAGATCGTCTCGGCGTACCGCTATCTCGAGCCGGCCGCCGAGGGCGTCGACATTCCGAAGGGACTCGGCGCACGCCACATGGCCGCGGGGGCGATCACGCGCGATACGAACGCGACCGCGATCGTGCTCTCGGAATCCGACGGGCTGGTTCGTGCGTTCAAGGGGGGGCGCCTGGTCCTTGAGCTCGATCCGGAGGCTTACTGATGGCTCGAATCGAATTCGGTGGTCACGGTCGACTTTTCGAGGGCCTCGGATCGGCAAGCGATCCGACGCTCGCCCAGAGTACAGCCGCCGAGGCGATCGGGATCGTTCCTCCCCGCATCTGGCTCGCGCTGGTACTCGTTGTATTCGGTGTCATCGCGGGGTACGTGGTTCAGATCGTCAATCGACGCCTCCTCGAACGAGCCGGAGTGCCCGAGGCGATCGAGGGGACTGCCTTCGAGCGCACCACCCGTGAGTTCGGGCTGTCGACGGTCACTATCATCGCGAAGCTGTCGAACTACTTCATCGTCGGCATCGCCGTGCTCATGGCCCTGTCAGTCGCCGAGATCCAGTACGTCGAGCTGTTCTGGGTGGATGTTGCCACGTTCGTTCCCCGGCTCTTCGTTGCGCTCATCGTGCTCGTCGTCGGCATCGTCGCTGGCGATAAACTCGAGTTGTACGTCGCGGAGCGACTGAAGGGAATAAAGCTCCCGGAGACGGGCATCATCCCGACGATCGCGAAATATAGCGTCGTCTACGTCGCGATCCTGATCGCACTCGGACAGATCGGCGTCGCGACGCTCGCGTTGATCGTTCTGCTTGCAGCGTATGCGTTCGCACTCGTCGTTCTGACGGCGATCGCGACCAAGGACCTGCTTGCGGCCGCCGCTGCCGGCGTCTTCTTGCTTTTGTCCCAGCCGTACGGGATCGGCGACGAGATAAAAGTCGCCGGCCGCCGTGGGATCGTCCAGGAAATCGATCTGTTCGTGACCCACATCGATACCGACGGCGAAGAACACATCCTTCCCAACCACGCCGTGTTCCGCGAGGGGATCGTTCGGATCCGCGAGTGAACGGGCGTGGGTCGGTGACGGTGGGTCACTCGCCCGCCGATCGATCCTCGTCTATCCCTCCGCGCGGAGACCGATCTTCATCCTGCCCTCCGCGCGGAGACCGATCGGAGTCCGCCCGCGAGACGATCTCCGCCGGTACGCCGGCGACGGTCGTCCCCGGCGGCACGTCCTCGACGACGAGTGAGTTCGCGGCGACCTGTGCGTCCTCGCCGACTGTCACTCCGGGTAACACGATCGCGCCGGCGCCGATCATCGCCCGCTGCCCGATCACGATATCCCCGAGTCGGTACTCATCCTGGAGGAACTCGTGGCAAAGCAGCGTGGCGTCGTAGCCGATGATCGCGTCATCCTCGACGGTGATCCGCGCGGGCCAGAAGACGTCCGGTGTCGACTCGAGTCCCCACGAGACGCCCTGCCCAACCGAGATCCCGATCCGACGGAACAGCCAGTTCTTGAGCCGGAGGCTTGGTGAAACCCGACACAGGAGAATGACGAGATAATTGCGAATCACTGCAAGCGGCGATCGCTTCTCGGGCCAGGCCCAAAGCGAATTCCGCGGACCGGAGACGCCGATCCGCGTGAGTCGCTCGTGTCGACGTTCGACTGCCGGATCGCTACGGTCGCCATCGCGTTGGTCGCTTCCCTCCTGGCGGGTGTCCTCGCCGGTATCCTGATCCTCGCGTGTATCGGGATCGTCAGGCGGGGCGTGGCCGTCGTCGTTCACGTCGACCGATCGGCGTTGCGCCGGCTTAAAGACTCGCGCTCGAACGTCGAACCGACGGTTCGATCCCGCCAGAAGTTCTATATCGTTCGTGGATCTCGTTTCGATATGGCCCTCCACGCCGTAGACGACATCGATGACGCGTACGAAGCGACACGTTCGTTCCTGGTTCCGATCCAGGCTCGTCGGTGGCTCAAACTCGCCCTCGTGGCGTTCTTCATCGGCGGCGGCATGAACGTTCCAACCGCGCAGTTCAACACCTCGAGCGGAACCGGACCCACGGGGACGCCGCCGGCCGAGATCCCGCCGATGCTATCGGACAACCTCGTTCCGATCATCGCGATCGTTGGCGTCACCATCCTCGTGCTCGTGTTGGCGTTCGGACTGATCGGGGCGATCATGGAGTTCGTGTTCATCGAATCGCTGCGACGCGAAGCCGTCTCTATCAGGGAGTACTGGAGCGATCGATGGCCACAGGGGCTTCGACTCTTCGGATTTCGGATCCTCATCGGGCTTCCCGTGTTGGGGTTCATTCTCGGCTGGATGGCGCTTTTTTTCGCGCCGATGGTTCTCGGTGTCGGTGAACCGCTCATATCGGTCGCGGTTCTGTTCGTCGGCTTCGCGTTTCTGTTCGTGATCGGACTCCTGTTCGGGTTGGTGAACGGGTTTACGACCGTCTTCGTCGTTCCGATCATGATTCAGCAAGACTCCGGCGTCGTGGCCGGCTGGCGGCGACTCTGGGAGTCGATCAAAACCGACTGGAAGCAGTATCTCGTCTATGCCGTTCTCGCGGTCGTGTTGAACATGGTGACCGGCTTGATCGCCATGTTTGCTACGGGAATGGTCGCGCTCGTTCTGCTCGTTCCACTTGCCCTTCTGGCCGGGATCATCCACCTCACTGTCTCGGTGGGATCGACGATCGGGATGGCGATCCTCGCCGTGTTCGTCCTCCTGTTCGTCCTCGTCATGATGGTCGTGTGGGCGTTGGTCCAGGTGCCCATCCTCGCGTATCTCAGATATTACGCGCTGCTCGTACTCGGCGACATCGACGAATCGTTGGATCTCATCCCCGAGCAACGATCGGCCATCCGATCGTCGGATCCCTCCCACGGCTAACGCCGTGGGCTTCCTCCTTGCATCTCTGTGAAAGACGGACGAGAAGACCGATCGGAATTCCGGTCGACCCCATCAAGAGGACACGTGCCCCGGACGTTACGCAACGCAATCAGGTTCCCGGAACGGGCACGACGACGAAGAACCCGTAGGAAAGAGCCAACGACACCGTCGGTCCGACGATCCACATCGACACGTACTTTGCGATCGCCAGGGGATTGAACAGGTCGCCCACTTCGAGGACCTCCTGGGGTTCCGGTTCCCCGATATCAGGGGCTGGAACGTCCGGGTCCGCGGTCAAAGCCCCCGTCTCGATCTCCACATCAGCCTCGCCACGGACGGCATCGCGTGCAGAAATCGGTCGAGTGGCTCGCCCCCAGCCGAGACCAACGATCGTCATTACCATCGCCATCACGAGACTGATCGGAATCCCGGCATACGAAAGCGTAGTCGTGATCGTCGCGGCGGTGGCCATAACGAGAAGCGCCGCAAGGAGTGGAATATCCGTGAGTTCGGTTCCGACGGATTCCATCGTTCGCCGAGCGATCGTGAACCCACCAATTCCGATGGCGACCGTCGCGATAAAGATCGCGCTGTTCGTTCCGATCGCCGCACTACTCACCAGCGGCGCAACCGCGTTCGGCACGTTGCTCGCGCCCGCGCTGAACGCCATGTAGCAACCGATGATCAGGACAACGATCGTGCCAAGGAGTTCATTGCGCGTCGTGTTCGGGCCAATCACCGGCGTCGGGACCGTCCCAGTCCGATCGAGCGCGATCAGCGCCCCGTCCGTCGAGACGATATCGAACCGCTCGTTGAGCGCCGGGTAAAGATACCGACCGAGGATACCGCCGATCCAGAAGCCGATGACGGGCGTGACGATCCACCAGGCGACGATCCGGCCGATCGTATCGAAATTGAGCGTGCCGGTCGCAAGTCCGAGTCCCGCGATCGACCCCACGGTCGTCATCGACGTGGGCACCGGCACGCCGAACACGTTAGCGATGAGAATTCCGAACCCGATGAAGAAGAGAACGGCGACCCCGGCCTCCAGCGAGATCGGGATCGCGATGATGTCGCCCGCGAGCGTGTCCATGACGTTCCGCCCGACCGTCCATCCCCCTAAAAAGACGAAGAACGTCATGAGACCGGCCGCAAGCGCCTTTGAGACGATACCAGCACCGACCGACGGTCCCCACGCGATCCCGGTGGATGACCCCCCGATATTGAACCCAACGAAAACCGACGCAACGATACCGACTAACAAGATTACCCCAAGAGACATACGGTGGATCTTTTGGTGAAGAACACAAGAACATTCCGAACAGATACGTCTCACCGGAGGCTGAAGACGACGGTCTAAGCTCCGAAAGGCGGATCAACTATTTACAGTCGTCCACCGATGATCGATATATGATCGATCGCATTCTCGTTCCAATGGACGATTCCGAGATGGCACAGAAAGCACTACGGTACGCACTCGAAGCCTACCAGGACGCCGACATAACGGTGTTACACGTCGTCGGCAAAATGTCACCGATGATGGGGGAGATCGTCGGACTCGCGCTCGAAGAGGACTTCCAGACCGCAGCCGAGGAACGAGCCGACGATATCTTCACTACCGCTCGGGAGATCGCTGCGGAGTACAACGCCGAGATCGACACGACGGTCGCGATCGGCCATCCGGCACGGACGATCGTCAAGAAGTCGGAGGCGTTTGATACGGTCGTGTTAGGGAGCCACAGTGGCTCGATCGCGGATCGACTGTTCGTCGGGAACGTTGCCGAAGACGTGTTCCGTCGGGCCCCGGTGCCGGTCACGGTCGTCCGCTGAGATCACTCGGATCAACGGCCCTCTGAGTCAGTTTCCGAGTCATCCTCACCGGTCTCATCGTCCCCGGCGTCCTCGTCGGCACTCTCGTCGATCGTTTCGATCTTCTCTTTGGTCTCGCCGATGGCTTCTTCGAGTTCGCCTTTCGTCTTGTCGATGGTCTCCTCGACCTCGTCTTTGCGGGGCCGCCGCTCGACGCGCTCGTTTACTTCCTCGACCTTTTCGGTGACTCGACTGACTTCATCGCTAACCGTTTCCTCGACGGATTCAGCGACCGTCTCACCGACCTGCTTTTCCACGGACTCAGCGACCGTCTCGCCGACTTCCTTCTCGACGGATTCAGCGACCGTCTCGCCGACCTGTTTTTCGACGGAGTCGGAGACCTCTTTGGTGACTTTTTCGGTCACCGTTTCCTCGACGGCCTCGACGACTTCGGCGGTCATCCACTGGGGGTCGAGTCGGGACATCTTCCACCCAACGTGAATCCCATATCCGAGAAACACACCGATGCCGAACGTGATTCCGGTACGGATTCCGACGACGATCATAAGACCGATCGCAACCACGAACAATACACCATAGGAGAGATCAACGAGAGCGTCGATGCGATATGGATCCATAGTTGTTAGTTCCGTGCGACGTTGTTTTTACTTACCGAAACGCTGCCCTATCACG